>JAFSFF010000300.1 GCA_017435375.1 Thermoguttaceae bacterium | reverse complement strand
CTCTTCGTAAGCGCCCATATCGACCGCTTTACCGACGACGCGTTTATCGCCCGCCAAGTCGGTCGTCAGCTTGACGCCGTAACCGTCGACCGCGAGCGCGTTGGAACCGGCGTCGATCGCCGGCGAACCGACGGCCAACTCGAGGTTCCAAGCCTTCCAAGCGTTCGCCGTCCAAGTTCCGGCGGTCGGAGCCGCGAAGTCGACGAAGTTCGGATCGACGTTCGTCTTAACGCCGACGCCGGAAATCTTCGCGTTCGAAGCGCCGACGAGCGAGTAGCGGACGTCCGCTTTCGCCGTTCCCGCCAAGTGGACGTCGGCGGCGGTCTTCGCGACGTTCCCCGCGACGATCGTGTTGACGACGTTCAGGACGTCGTTCGCCCAAACGCCGCCGCCCGCGCTCGTCGCGACGTTGCCGGCGACGGTGCAGTTCGTCAGCGTCGTTTCCGGCGCGACTTGCGAACCGGAAGCGTTGGCCAAGGCCAAGACGCCGGCGCCGGTTTCGGCGCGGTTGCCGACGACCGCCGTTCCAACGAGCGTCGCCGCCGCGAAGTTGCTGACGCCGCCGCCGTTGTAGGTCGCTTGGTTGCCGGCGATCGTCGAATTTTCGACGTAAAGCTCGCCGCGGTTGTAAACGCCGCCGTAGTACAACGCGACGTTGTTTTCGACGGTCGAGTTATAGACGCGCATAACGCCCAAGTTGTACAAACCGCCGCCGTAAGCCGCGACGTTTCCGGAGATCGTCGCGTCGCGCAACGTAACTTCGCCGGCGTTCCAAACGGCGCCGCCGGAGTATTCCGGTCGGTCGTTGTCTTCGCGGAGCCAGTCTTGCGCGTTCGCCGAAGAGTTCGTGATCGTCAAGGAGACGAGCGAAACCTTCGCGCCTTCGTTAACCGCGATCGCCGACGCGGCGTCGACGAAGCGGCAAGCGTCGAGGACGACGCCGCCGACAGCGGACGCGTCGAGCGTAATCGACGAGTCGAGTTCCAACGTCGAGTTAAGGTAAATCGTCGCCAAGCCTTCGGAGAAGGAGACGGTCGATTCGCCAAGTTGCGCGGCGTATTCGATCGCTTCGCGGAGCGAAATCTTGCCGTCGGTAACGTCGACGACGTCGAGGTCGGTCGTAACGACCGTCGACGGTTCCTCGAATTGGAATTCGTAGGCGCCCATATCGACGTTCGCCACCTTCGTCGCAACGCGAACGCCGCCGTCGAGGTCGGTCGTCAGCGTCGTCGAACCGGTCGCGTCCTTGGCGTAAGCGGTGTTCCCGGCGTCGACGGCGACCGAGTTGTAAACGAGGCGCAGGTCGAGCGCGGCGCCGTTGGCGAGCGTTCCGTCGCCGTAGAAGACCGGCGCGACCGCGAAGCCCGGATCGACGTCGAAGAGCGAGTTCGTCGCGCTCGGTTTCGTTCCGATTCCTTCGGTCGACCCGACGAGCGAGTTCAGCAGTTTCGCGGAACCGTTCGAGAAGAGGTCGACGCCGTTCGTCGCGGAGTTCGCGGCGACGATCGTATTATACGCATTCATCGTTCCGAGGTTCGAAACGCCGCCGGCGGTCGTCGCGACGTTCGCGGCGATCGTGGCGTTGCGCAGGTCGAGGGTCGCGCCCTTGGCGTTCGCGATCGCGCCGCCTTCGTTCGCGACGTTTTGCGCGACGAGAGCGTTGGCGAGGCTCGCTTTACCGGCGAGGTTGTAAATCGCGCCGCCGAGGCCGTTCGCTTTGTTGGCGACAAATTCGCTCGTCGTCGCGTAGAACGTTCCGACGTTGGCGACCGCGCCGCCGTCCTTCGTCGCGACGTTGCCGTCGAACTTAGCGCCGGTCAGGGTCGCGGTTCCGGCGTTGAAGATCGCGCCGCCGGTCGCCGCGGAGTTCGCGGAGAACGTCGCGTCGGTCGCGAAGGTCGCGGTTCCGGCGTTGTACATCGCGCCGCCTTCGGTCGCCGCGGAGTTCGCGGAGAACGAGACCGCGCCGGTCGCTTCGACGACGGAGCCCTTGGCGTTGTAAATCGCGCCGCCGGTCGTCGCGGAGTTGCCGTTGAAGACGACGTCGCTCAACGAAACGGAGTAAGCGTCGGCGTTCGAAGCGCTTTCGCTGTTGTAAATCGCGCCGCCGGCGACCGCCGCTTCGTTGTTTTCGAACGAAACGCCGTCGAGCGTCAACGCGCCGTAGTTGTCGATCGCGCCCGCGGAACCGGTCGCTTTATTGGAAGCGAAGGTCGCGCCGGCGATCGTCGCGGAACCTTGGTAGTTGACGATCGCGCCGCCGTAAACGGCTTGGTTGCCGACGAACGAGGAGTTTTCGACGCCGCCGTCGACGATAAGTTCGCCGCCGTCGTTGTAAATCGCGCCGCCTTGCGCCGTCGCGACGCCGTCGACGAACGAAACGCCCGCGAAGATCGCCTCTCCGACGTTGTAGAGGCCCGCGCCGTAAGCGGCGTTGGCGCCGGAAATCGCGACTTCTTCGCCGAAGAGTTTTCCGGCGTTGTAAATCGCGCCGCCGTTCGTCGCCGACGCGCCGAGGATTTCGACGTTCGTCAGCGTCAGTTCGCCGCCGAGCGCGTTGTAAATCGCGCCGCCGTCTTCCGTCGCGACGGAATTCTTAACGGAAACGTTCGTCAACGTCAGGTTCGCGGCGTTGTAAATCGCGCCGCCGAGGTTCGCCGCGCCGTTTTCGAAGGTCAAACCGAAGACGGAGACCGTTCCGCGAGCGACCGTCGCGATTCGCGAGCCCGAAGCGCCGGAAACGACGACGTTCGCGCCCGTTCCGTCGATCGTCATCGAACGATCGATCGACAGTTCGCTCGTCAGTTCGATCGTCTTGCCGTAAACCGACTCGGCGAAGGAGATCGCGGAACCGATCGCGTCGCCGCGCGTCGCGACCGCGCAACCGAGGTGTTCTTGCCAAGCGAACGTCGTTCCGTCGGCCAAGGCGTATTCGACGTTTTGCGCCAACTCGATCGTTTGCGTTTGCTCGACGCCGTCCGCGTCGACGACCGCGACTTCAACGGTAATCTTGCCGTCGGCGTAGGTCGCGACCGCGCCCGCCGGGATTCCGAGAGCGGCGTTTTCAGCCAAGACGAACGTTTCGCCTTCGGAGAGAACGTCGTTCATTTGCATTCCGACCGAACCGTTAACGCCGACGTTGGCGATCGCTTCGCGGAGCGACGTTTCGCCGTCGTACGGGTTAACGACGTCTTGCTCGGTCGTAACGACGAGGCTCGGACGTTCGCGAACCGCGAAGTTCGTTTCGAAGACGTTGTTCGCTTCGTCGAGTTCGACGACCGCGTCGCCGGCGTCGACCGTCAGGGTCAGTTTGTATTGACCGGCTTCGTAAGCCGCGCCGAGGTTCCAAAGTTCGACGAATGCTTCGCCGGACGCGAGCCAATCTTCGACGTCGAAGTAGCCGGACTCGTCGCCGAAGACGCGAGTCAGAACCGTTTCGGTTCCTTCGATCGCGTTTCCGTCGGCGTCGAGGCGAACCGTCTTCAGTTCGACCGCGAACGACTCGAAGCAGTAGGCGTTCCCCGCGTTGCCGTAACCGACCGCGAAGGAAACGTCCCAACCTTCGACGAAATCGCCCGTGTTGGAGAAGCCTTCGCCGCCGAGACCGGAGAGCGACAGGGTGAAGCCCGCGACCGGTTTCTCTTGGCCGTACAGGAACGAGCCGTCTTCTTTGAAGAAGCCGAGATCCGGAGCGGCGACCGTTTGGAATTCGAGCGCGCCCATATCGACCGAGTAAATCGTTCCGTCCTTTTCGACGCCGATAATTCGGTCGGCGCCGGAAGCGTCGGCGGTCAACGCGGAACCGTCGGTCGCCGTCGCCAACGCGTTCGAACCGGAGTTGAGCGCCGGGGAAACGGCGGTCGGGCGACCTTCGGCGTCGAGGGCCGGATCGACCGGGTTTTCGGTCGTTCCGTAGAAGGAACGGGTTCCGGCGTCGAAGTTGAGCGTTCCGTCGCCGCAATCGTCCGCGACGCCGATTAAGCTCGCGTAAACGGTCGCGGTCGCGGAGCCGACGAGCGCGAGGTCGGTCGCGCTTTCGGTCGCTTCGTTCTTCGCGACGATCGAGTTCTTCAGGGTCAGCGCGGCGTCGGCGACGTAAATCGCGCCGCCTTGTTCCGCGACGTTGGCGATCAGCGTCGATTGCGTCGCTTCGATCGAGGCGTTCGGGCCCCAAGCGTAGAGCGCGCCGCCGAGCGTTCCGATGTTTTCGGTAAAGATCGAGTTCGCGGCTTTCAGCGAAACGTTCGTCGCGACCGCGCCGCCGTATTGCGCTTTGTTGCCGACAAAGGACGACGAATCGATCGTCGCGGTTCCGTCTTGGACGTAAATCGCGCCGCCGTAGTACTCGGAAACGTTGCCTTTAAAGGTCGCGTTCTTAATCGCCAAGGAGCCGACCGAGTAGATCGCGCCGCCGTGGAAGGTCGCGACGTTGTTCGCGAAGGAGCCGCCGTCGACGGAAAGCGTTCCGACGTTGTAAATCGCGGCGCCGACGCCTTCGGTCAAAATCTTGTCGGCGAACGGTTCGTCCGCTTCGCTCGTCGCCTTCGTTCCGCTAATCGAAACGTCGACCAACGAGAGCGTTCCGTAGTTCGCGACGCCCGCGCCGATTTGGGCGACGGCGTTCTTGATCGACAGCGAGGTCATCGTCGCGGTCGCGCCTTCGGCGACGACGAAGACGTTCGTCTTGTTCGCGCCGGAGATCGAAACGTTCGTTCGGTCGGACGCGTCGATCGTCAGATCGCGGTCGACGGTAATCGCCGATTCGAGTTTGATCGTCGCTTTGTCGAGGTTCGCGGCGAACGTAACGTCCGTTCCGACTTGCGTCGAAATATTCGCGGAACCGTCGCCGAGAAGTTCGATACGGCGACCGTTTTCGAGGTCGAGGACGCCGGAAACGACTTCGTCGATTTGCGACATAACGATCGTCGAACCGTTTTCGCATTCGAGCGTTTCGCCCGCGACGAACTCGACGACTTCGCCGTTCGGAAGGACGAACGCGGAACCGACGAAGGTCGCGGCGACGCCGTCGATTTCAATCGCGGCGCCGTCGGCCAAACGCGCGAACGAACCGTCTTCGAAGAGAACCGCGCCGTTTTGGTAAACGCCCGCTTTGCCGTCGAGCGTAATCGCCGCGCCGTTCGCGAACGAAATCGCGTTTCCGTCGGCGTCGACCGCGACGAGTTCGTTGTACGTCGCGAACGTTTCGCCGTAGTAGAACTCGGTTTGTTCGAGGTGTTCCAGCGCGATCATATCGCCGTTCGGCATAATCATCACGTCGACCGTCGCGACGTTCGGGTCGGAAACCGGTTGATTCGTCGTATTGATGTAATCGTAATACGTTTCCGATTTGACGACGTAGGTCGTTCCGTCTTCCGCCGTAAAGGTCAACGGATTTTCGCCGTCGTAGGTCGCGGTCGTTCCGTCCGGGTAAGTAACGACGCCGTTTTCGAACGTCATATAACTCGAACCAAACGCGAACTTGGCGCCGTCGGAGAGAATCGTCGTCGTTTCGCCGACCGTCGCGACGTCGCGTTGAATCGTCGCGACGCCGTTTTTAACGGTAACTTGCGTCAGGTCGTCGAGGACGTATTCCGTCCCGTCTTCGACCAAAATCGTCGACGAGTACCAGTAGGAACCGGCGTAAATTTCGACCGCTTCGCGGAGGGAGATCAAATCGTCGGTCGGGTCGACGACGTCTTTATCGGTCGTAACGACCGTCGACGGCGCTTCGCGAACTTCGAAGGAAGTCGTGTAAACGTTGTCGTTCGCCGCTTCGGAACCGTCTTCTTCGCCGCGTTCGACGATTTCGTCGTTAACGTCGAGCGAAATCGACAGCGAGTAGTTCCCGACCGGGAGAACGCCGAGGTTTTGGCGCGCGTAGGAAACGAGTTCGTCCGCGTCGAGCCAATCGCCCGCCGACAGCCAATCGAAGTAATCCGATTCCGGTTGGTAACGGTATTCGAACGTTTGCGAAATCGTTTCGCCGTTCGCGGCGACGCCTTCGACGACGAACGCCACCGAGAACTTGTCGATCACCATTCCGGAACCGACTTCGGCGAGGGTCGAGGCCGCGTTCAGGAAGGAGAAGTCGAGAACGACGTCTTCGCCGAAGATATAGTAGTCCTTCTTCTCGCCGTTAACCGACGCGTACCAGAAGTTCACCGGGTTTTCGGCGAACGTCAGGTTCGGCGCGGCGACCGTTTGGTATTCGAACGCGCCCATATCGATCGCGTAAATTTCGCCGTCGACCGTCAAACCGACGTAGCGCGACGCGCCCGCCAAATCGACGTCGGAAGCGCCCGCCAAGGCGTTCGAACCGGCGTTGATCGCCGGCGAGGTCGCCTTCAACGAGTAGTCGTCGTTGAATTGCGGGTCGACGCCGAGAATCGAGCGGTATTCTTCGACGAGAACGAGTTCGCCCGCGCCGACTTCGACGTTTTGCAACAGCGAGTTGCGGAGCGTAACCGTTCCTTCGAACGAAACGTAAACGTCCGCGCCTTCGCCGCCGACGGTTCGAGTCGCTTCGACGACTTCGCCGTTTTCGTCGGTCGTTTCGTAGGTTTCTTCGTAAGCGGTCGCTTTGTTCCCGGCGACGATCGTATTGTCGAGCGTCGCGGAGTCGACGACGTACAAACCGCCGCCGTTCGCCGCTTCGTTCCCGGCGACCGTCGCGCTAACGAGGGTCAGTTCGAGGGCGTAAATCGCGCCGCCCGCTGCCGCCGCGCTGTTGTCGGTCAGGAGCGCGCCGTCTTTCAGTTCGACGGTCGAAGCGTAAATCGCGCCGCCGGAACCGGCGACAGCCTTGTTGTCGGTCAACTTCGCCAGACCTTCGACGCTCAGCGTTTCGACGTTGAACGCGCCGCCTTCGTAAGCGCCGTTGCCGGTCGCCGTCAGCGTCGCGCCGATAGCGACGGAACCGGTCGAGTAGACCGCGCCGCCCTTGGGAGCCGCGTTGCCGGTCAGCGTCGCCGAACCGACGACGTCGAGCGACGAAGCGTAAATCGCGCCGCCCGCGTCGGTCGCGGCGTTGTCTTTCGCGGTAAGCGCGCCGCCGATTTCGACCGCGCTCGCGTAAACCGCGCCGCCGGAAGCGAGCAAAACGGTTTCTTCGACCGTCGTTTCGGTCGTCGCTTCGCCTTCGACCGGGGTCGTAACGACCGTCGTTTCAACGACGACCGAACCGGCGTTCGCGGCGTTGTTTTCGAACGTCGCGTTTCCGGCGAAGGTCGCGTTTTCGGCGTAAATCGCGCCGCCGAGACCGTTGGTCGAGTTGCCGGTCAAGGTCGCGTCGCCGCCGACCGAGAGGTCGCCCTTCGGCGCGGCGATCGCGCCGCCGAAACCG
>JAFSFF010000299.1 GCA_017435375.1 Thermoguttaceae bacterium | reverse complement strand
GTATTTGGAGATTCTCTCCGGCAAAGGAAGCGACGAAACCGACAAGCAGCTCTACCGCTTCAAAGACTCCGGCGGGCGCGAAGTCGGGATGCGTTTCGACTTGACCGTTCCGTTCGCTCGTTTCTCGGCGCAACACTTCGCGGAACTCGGCGTCCCGTTCAAGCGTTACCACTTGGCGAAAGTTTGGCGCGGCGAAAACACGCAAGCCGGGCGTTATCGCGAGTTTATGCAATGCGACTTCGACACGATCGGGACGACGAGCGTCGTTTCGGACGTCGAAACCGCCCTTGTTATTAACGACGTGATGGAGCGTATCGACCTGCGAACGGAAGACTCCTTCACGAAGTTCAAGGTTCGCCTCAACAGCCGCAAAATCTTGAACGGCGCGCTCGAAAAACTCGGCCTGAGCGACCGCGCCGTCCCGGTCTTGCGGGCGCTCGACAAATTGGCGAAAATCGGCCCGGACGCCGTCGTCAAGGAGATGACCGAAACCGCGTCGGCGACGGAAGAGCAAGGGCGCGCGATTCTCGAAATCGCCTCCGCGCAAGGTTCGAACGCCGAGATTTTGGCGCGTTTGGAAGCGTTGTTGGCCGGGAGCGAACTCGGGCTCGAAGGCGTCGCCGACTTGCGCCAAATCTTGGAATCGGTCGCGGCGGCGGGCGTTCCGGACGGTCGGTTCGTCTTGGACGTCTCGATCGCTCGCGGGCTCGACTATTACACCGGCGCGATTTTCGAAACGTTCCTCGACGACGCGCAAAAACTCGGAAGCGTTTGCAGCGGCGGACGTTACGACAACTTGGCGGAGCTTTACACGAAGCAGAAGTTGCCGGGCGTCGGCGCGTCGCTCGGTCTCGACCGTCTCTTCGCCGGGCTCGAAGAGCTGAATATGATCGAAAAAACGGCGGCGACGGTCGACGTGTTCCTCCCGATGTTCGACGCGGCCCTTTCGGTCGATTACGTTCGAATCGCGTCGGGATTGCGCAAGCGCGGAATCGGCGTCGAGCTTTACCCGGAAGCGAAAAAGCTCGGCCAACAGCTGAAATACGCCGACAAAAAGGGGTTCCGTTTCGCGTTGGTGATCGGTTCCGACGAAGCGGCGCGCGGCGTCGCCAACCTGAAAGACCTCAAATCGGGCGGCCAAATCGAAGTTCCGCTCGACGCCGACGGTCTAACGGACGCGATTAACGCCGCGTTGAGCGCTCGATAACCCCTCGTTTCCCCATTTTCCCTGTTTTAGCGTCCGACGTCGTTTTTGCGCCCTCAACGTAAACCGCCGTCGGACGCCGCGTCCTTTTTTTGCGCCGACGAAAGCGAACGCCGACGCGTTTTGTCCCGACGAGAACGCTCCGATGAAACTTACGTTAGCCGAACCGCGCGGTTTTTGCTCCGGCGTCAACCGAGCGATCAACATTCTCGAAGACGTCGTTCGCAACGAAAAAGATCGTGTGTACGTTTATCACGAAATCGTGCATAACGCTTGGGTCGTTCGCGATTTTCAACGTCGCGGCGTCGTTTTCGTCGAGTCGCTCGACGACGTGCCGGACGGCGCGCTCCTTCTTTTCTCGGCGCACGGGGTCTCGCCGCAAATTCGCGCCGAAGCGGCGTCCCGCAAAATCCGCGCCATCGACGCGACCTGTCCGCTCGTTCACCGGATTCACCAGCAAGTCCGCGATTACGCCGACGCCGGGTACCGCGTTATCTTCATCGGCAAGCGCGGGCACGACGAAGTCGTCGGGACGCTCGGCGAAGCCCCGGACGCGACGACGCTAGTTTCGTCCCTCGACGAAATCGCGTCCTTGCCCGACTTCCCGCCGACGCAGCGGATGACGTATTTAACGCAAACGACCCTTTCCGTTTCGCAAGCCGCCAAAATCGTCGACGCGCTTCGGGAGCGTTATCCTCAGCTCGAAGACCCGAACGTCGAGGGCATTTGTTACGCGACGCAACAACGGCAAGACGTCGTTCGCCGGTTGGCGCCGCAGCACGACCTCACTATCGTCGTCGGGAGCGTCAACAGTTCGAACTCGAAACGCTTGGCCGACGTTTCCCGCGAAGTCGGCGTTCCGGCGTATCTCGTCGACGGCGTCGAAGACCTCCCTTGGCACGCGTTGAAACCGGGCTCCGCCGTCCTTATCACCGCCGGAGCGAGCGCGCCGGAGAGCGTTTTCCAAACCTGCGTCCAATTTTTGCGCGACGTTTAATCGACCGAGCCGGTCTTAACGGTTCCAACGTTTTTCCGGTTTCGCCGTCCGTTCGCGTCGCTTTTTCTATATTCTTGCGTTTTGAATCAAGGAGCGACAATATGACGACGCGACGTTTTTCTTTCCTCGCGGCGGCGCTTTGCGCGATTTCCGCAAACTTCGCCGATTTCAACGTTTTTAACGCCTCCGACGCCGCCGTTTTCGCCGACGAACCGGTTGCAATTTCCGCGACGACGAACGCCGACCGCCTCCAGAATCCGCGTAAAAAGTTGATTCAGCTCGGTTGGGACATTCCGACGACCGACTATATGCGGCGGCATTGGGAGCAAATGGACGCGACCGAGCCGTTCGACGGTTTAATTTACGACCTCGCCGCGACGACCGCCGACGGGCGCCGGGTTTCGAGCCAACGTCTTTTCGACGGCAAGCCTTGGAACCGCGCCGATTTCGACGCGGCGCTCGCCGACTTGCAAGCCTGCCAATTTAAGCGTTTGCGACATAATTTCATCCGAATCAACTTCCATCCCGGCGGGTTCGATTGGGCCGACGACGCCGGTTGGGCCGCCGCTTCGAAGAACGCGGCGATCTGCGCCGAAATCGCTCGCGAAACGAACGGCGGGTTGTCGCTCGACTTCGAATCTTACGGCGCTCAAATCTTCAAGTTCGACGCGAAGTCGGGCCGAACGTTCGCCGAAACGAAGGCGCTCGCGAGAAAGCGCGGGAAGCAGTTCGGCGGCGCGATCGTCAAAGAGTATCCGAACGTCGTTCTCCTTTGCCTTTGGATGAACTCGATCAACTTTTACGCGGCGGACTCGGCGACCGCTTCCCCGGAGGCGGCGCTTTCGGGCGCGGGTTACGGGCTTCTTCCGGCGTTTATCGACGGTCTGCTCGACGCGGCGGCGCCGGAAACGACGTTCGTCGACGGTTGCGAAAACGGTTACTATATGAACGGCGTCCAAGAATACCAACGGGCGGCGCTCGATATGATCTCGGCGACCGGCCCGGGCGCGCGCCTCGTTTCGCCGGAAAATCGCGTCAAGTATCGAACGCAAGTCCAAGCGGGTTTCGGGTTCTATCTCGATATGTACTCGAACCCGCCGACGTCGAATTATTACCGCGGGCCGGAGCCGGGCGAGACGCGTTTCGAGCGGTTGGCGGCGAACCTCCGCGCCGCTTGGGAGGCCGCCGACGAGTACGTTTGGGTATACGGCGAGCAAAAGCGTTGGCGCCCGGTCGATTCGGAAGCGTCGCAATCTTGGGCGCCGAAAACGGAGCCGACGTCTTGGGAAAACGCGCTTCCCGGTTTGACCGCTCTTTTGAACGAACTTTCGGACCCGACCGGTTCGCTTCGGGAGGCGAGCGCCCGTTTCGCCGCCGACCCGAACGCGAAAAACTTGATCGCAAACGGCGATTTTTCGCAAGTTAACGCGAACGGAACGGTCGCCGATTGGGATACTTGGCGACTCGAAGAGACCGGCGGCGAGTTCCGCGCTCTCGACGGCGCGGCGGGAGCGTTCGGCGTTACGGACGGCTGTTACCTGCAAGCGACGCCGGTCGAACCGGGCGAGCGGCTCTTTATCGCGGCGAAAGTTTCGACGAAGGGCGGCGTCGCGGCGACGCTCCGCGCTCGTTGGCAAACGGCGGACAAGAAATGGACGGCGGTCGCGCAAGACGTCGTTCTTTCCCCGGCGCCGGACGCGCAACCGGACGCCGACGGTCGCGTCGACGTTTTCGGTCGCGTTACGGTTCCGGAAAGCGCCGCGCTGTTGTCGCTTCTCCTCCTCTCGCACGGCTCCGACGAAAAGGGCGTCGCGACGTTCGACGACGTCCGCGTTTACGTCGACCCGCTCGCCCCGACGAAAACGCGAGCCGACGCGGCGCAAACCGCCCCCGAAGCGCAAGAAACCGCCGAATAAATCCCGCGTTATTCCCCCGGTTCGCCCAGTTTAACGCGAACCCGACGCAAGAAACCGCGACGGTCGCGCGACGTTCCCCGCAAGAACGCCGCGCGACCGTTCGTTTTCCACCTTTTTCCGCCGACGCAACGCAAAACGGCGAAACGCGAAGTCCCGCCGTTTTGGCGTTTACCATCGTTCCTTCGTCTCGCGCCGACGTCGACTTACGTCTAGTTTTGCGTCGCTCTCGCCGCTTTAACGCGTTCGAGCCCGCGTTCGACAAAATCTTTTCGCGCCGGGTCGGTCTCCATCGCTTTACGGTACCAACGCTCCGCCTCGTCGAGATTCTTCGTTACGCCGTTTCCGTATTCATAACACACCCCGAGGTTGCTCATTGCGTAGGCGTCCCCCGCCTCCGCGCC
>JAFSFF010000298.1 GCA_017435375.1 Thermoguttaceae bacterium | reverse complement strand
GGTTGTAATTGGTGTAAAACCCGTTGGCGTAAAGTTTAACGCTCGACGCGACCGTCGTAAATTTCGCCGTCGGCGCGATTTCTAAACCGGCGGCGTCGCCAAGCAAAAATTGCGGTTGAATGTTAACCCAGTCGCCGAAACGACTTACCAACACCGCGCGCCCGATTTGGAACCGCAACGTTGACGAGCCGACGGAGCGAAGCGTCGAGCCGACGCCAAAGTCGAATTGGTCGGAGATCGTCGTAAGGGTTGCGCCGCTCGAATTGTCGACGGAGAGCGACGCGCCGCCGCCGACGACGAGTTTTTTCAAACGCAAGCTATTGCCGTCAAAGGCGATGGAACCATCGATAAAAACGACGTCGCCATTTTGCGGCGCGACGTAGCCCGAAACGGTCGCAAAGCGCGACGCCGCCCAGCCGTTCGACGTAAGAAACGACGGCGAAACGACTTCCGCGCCGGTCGCGTCGCGCCCGACCCAAAAGAGATCGGCTTGAATCGTCTCGTACGCGCCAGGACTACACGTCGCGACGCCTTCGCTCTCGCGGCCCCGGAAGTTGCCTTGGTAGTCGTATTTCGACGCCGCGTCGACGTCGCCCGCGTCGCGGTAAGGCGACGGGTTCGGCGACGCGTCGTCGAGAAGACGCAAGTCCCAATTTCGCCAAGCGTTTGCGTCCCAAGTTTCGACGCTTAAATCGTCCGGCGGCGACGCGACGAAACCGATTTGAGACGACGCGACGCCGACGACGCAACCGTCGCCAATCTCGACGTTCCCGCGGTATTTCCCGACGATACTATTGACAATGGTTACGCGCCCGGCTCCCGAACCGTCGACCAAAATATCGCCCGACGTTCCCGGCGAAACTTCGACGTTCCCCATAATCGTCGAGCCGTAAACGCTTACGTTGCCAACGCTTCGAATTCCGGCCCCCGAACCGCGAGCGTAACAACCGGCGATAACGCAATCGTTGAGCGTCGCCGCCGCGCCGGTTCCGACGGCGATCGCGCCGCCGTATGTTCCGCGACAAGCGAAGAATCCGCAACGGTTTAACGCGATTTTTGAACCGCCGGGAACATACAAACCGGCGCCGGCCGCGTTCCCGACGTCGGCGTTCGTTTGCGAGTTCCAACCGCCGCCGACAACGTCAAACGCCGTCATTTCAACGTTTGCGTTCTCCGCCAACGCAACGCAACGCGTCCGACCGTCGGCGTTGAGACGAACGCGGAACGGCCCGCCGTCGAGCGTCAAGTTTTTGTCGAGCGTAAGCGTCGCGGCGAGAACGATTTCGATCGTCGAACCGCGTTCGAAAACGGTTTCGTCGGGGCGGACGACGTCGCCAGGGGAAGCGTTTTTGATCGCCTCGACGAGCGAGCCGGCGCCGGTCGACGCGTTCGACGTAAAGTAAACGACGGCCATCGGTTAAGCCTCCGGCGTTTCCGGCGCGTCGCTTGCGGCCGCGTTCTCGTCGAGCGGCGGAGCGTCGGTCGTTTCCGTTTCAACGCCGTTTTCGTCGTTCGCCACTTCTTCGTTCGACGCGACTTCCGGCGAAAGCGTTTCGTCGAACGCTTCCGCTTCGGCGGCGTCCGGAAGCGGGTCGGGAGAAATTTTCGAATACGTCGAATCGACGGACAGCAAGAGCGATTCGTCGGCGTCAAGCTCAACTTTCTTATGTCGCAACAGATAAGAACTTACATTCGTCGCTCCGACAATTTCAAGCGTCGCCGCGAGGGCGTTGCGTCCGGTTTCGATCTGCGCTTCGGTCGGGTCGCCTTCGACGACGGCGCCGTAAAGAACGACGGTCGCGCCGCTCGGAACCCTCGCGACGACGGCGTTTTTCGTTTCGAGTTGCGTTTTCATTGGGGCGGTTCCTTTTCTTTGTAGTTTCTTTTCAATATTGTTCAGCGTTTATTTTTCATTCGTTTTCTCTTTGGGATTATTGCCCAGTTTGCGACATTTCGTCGTTTTCTCGGACGAGACGGTACTTCGGCGCGCTTCCCCAGCATTTCGCGAGCAGGCGGACGAGCCAATACCAAGCGCCCGCCGCAAACGCGCCCCAAACGCCGACCGCCGCCAACGCCGCTCCGGCGCGACGCTTCAAACCGTCGACCACCGTTTCCAGTTTTGCCGTCGCCTCTTGCTCGACGCCGCCGATCAAGGACGTCGCCGACATAGCGACCGCCAGCGAAAGCTCGTCGATCTCCGCCCGCGCCGCCTCTTTAACCTCCGCCGCCAACGCCTCCGCCTTCGCTCGCGCCGCCAACTCCAACTCTCCGGCGACCGTCGCGATTCGCTCCCGAGCCGCTTTTTCCAGCTCCGCCGCCAACGCTTCGACCTTCTCCCGCGCCGCCCGATCGATCGCGCCGCCGATCAGCCCCGCCGTCGAATCGGTCGAACCGTCGGCGTTCACGCCCCCGTCGTTTTCCGCGCCGACGTCCGGCGCCGCGTCGCGAAACGGCGGCGTCCAACCGCGTTCGTACCGCTTCAACAGGTCGTCGACCGTCTTCGGCGGCGCCGCGTCGCTCTCCAACGCCGCGACCGGTTCCGCCGCGTCGCTCGACGTCGCGTCGTCCAACGTTTCCGCGCTCGTTTCGCCGACTCCGTTCGCCGTCGGCGACGCTTCCGACGTTTCAATCGGTTCGCCAAACTCGAACGCGAGCGTCGGCAAGTCGTTCGTTTCCAACGTTTGCGACGTTTCTTCTTTCTCCGCCTCGCTCGTCGTCGCGTCGATCGGCGGTTCGTTCGGGTCGGTCGCCAACGTCGGCGACTCGGCGGCGTCCGCAACTTGCGTTTTCTCCGCGCTTGCGGTCGTCTGGGCGCTCGCGTCGACCGGCGCTTCGAACCGGCAAGCGACGAACGGCGTCGGAACGCTCGACGGTTCCGGAACCGGAATCGCCGCGTCGTTGGGCGAAACGTCGCCCGACCAACGGGAGGGGAAGCCGAGTTCGCGCGGTAGCGCCTGTCGGCTAGCGTTGCCGGAGCCGCGCGGTCGCGGTCGCGGCTTGAAGTTTTTGAAATTACTCGCGATACGTTCACGACAATCGGCTCCGACCCAAGCGTCGAGCGTCGCGACATATTGTCCCGCCGCGTCGATTTCGACGAACGCGAACGCCGGAACGACGTTAAACCGATACGCCCGCCAAGCGCGCCCGCCTTCGTCCGTTTTAACGTCTAACGCCTTGACAGGCCAACCTTTGCGCGCGAACTCCTCGACGACCGGCGTCGAACGGCGACACGCGCCGCAATCTTTCGCGCTAAAATAGAGCAAAAGCGGCCGCGTCGGCTCGAACGCAAGGGGCGCGACGTCGGAATCGCCGACCCAAACCGCCGGTTCGTATCGCGGCGACTCGGCGACGTCGGTTTGCGCAACTTCCGCAACATTGTCGGTTACATCGCCGTCCGCCGAAGTAGAGCGAACCGGGAAGCGACCAACGGGAGCGGAGAAACCGAGTTCGAGCGGAAGCTCGGGCCCGGAGCGCCCGGCGGCGCTGCGGAGAGGAATAATTCCCTCCGGTACCGGCGCGGAGAAGTCGACGACGCGGCCCGACGCCGCTTCGTACAGGAATTTCACCGGAATCGCGAGCCCGTGCGCGGCGTCGAAGTCGAAGTTTTGCGCGGTTTCCGCCGAACGATACGTCAGCGTCGCGCGGCATTCGAACCAACCTTCGGGACTGCGTTGGACGATTCCGGAACCGCTTTGACCTTGGAGCGGCGCCGGTTTGAACGTTTGGAGCCGCCCGAATTCGCCGATCGTCCGCCCGACCCACGCTTGCGGTTCGCGCGCACCGGGGCAACCGCAGGCGTAAATCGGTCGCGCCGGGTCGATTTGCGCTCGTTCCGACGGCGCGAGCGGGACGATCGGCGGGTCGTAACCGTCTAAATCGTCTCGTTTTACGGTCAAAAACGCTTCGTCGTATTGCTTGCGCGAGTCGTAAAACTTCCGGTCGGGCCGCGCGTCGACCGAAACGGGCGCGCCGTCGCCGAAGTACTGAACGACGAACGACTTGCAACCGTCGACGACGTGCGCGTTCGTCTTGACGACGTAATCGTTTTCGAGCGCGCCGACGGTCAGTCCGGAGCCGATTTGCGTGGCCGCGTCGCCGCTCGTCCCGACGACGCGACAGCTTGACCGATGCAAATCGTCCATATTCCAAGCGGCGGCGACGGCGACCGCGCGGTTCCGGGCCCGCGCTGCCGCGCGAACTTGGTTTCGTCGCTCCCGTCGGTCGCTCCCCGACTCGCTCAACGTCGCAACCGACGACGCTTCCGACGTTTGCGCCGCTTCCGCTCCCGACGCGACGCTCCAAGACGTCGCAAGCTCCGCCAACGCGAACGCGACGACAAGAAGTCGCGACGCAATTTGAGCCGCTTTCGCCGACTTCGCCGCCGCGCGCTTCCAACTCGCCCGCGCCCGTTTGTAACGCTTCCGAATTTTCCTCTCCATTTTCTCCCCCCTTTTTGTTGGTTCTTCCCCCAAAAAATTGCCCCGCCGCGCCAAACGGCAAGGGCCGCTTAAATCTCCAAATCGAAATACGTCGCCGTCGCGAACTCCGAAGCGGCGACCGTTTGCGTCGTCGGCGGAAGCGCGTCAAACCGATGATATTTCATCAGTTCCGTCGACTCTTCCCACGGCGCGCGCTCGACCGTCTCGGCGTAAACGGCGCGATAACGCGTTATCCGGTAATCGTTCCCGCGTTTGAGGAAAAACGTTCCGTAAAGCGGGCAAGGCGCGCCGGAATTATGCGTCGGGCCGTGGTCGTCGATCGAACGCAAAACGACGCGCTCGCCGACCGTCAGGTTCTCGACGACGACAAGCGGTCGCGAATCGATATTATACCAGTTTGCCGCCGTCGCGCCGTCGCCGGTATCCTCTTCGTCGACGTAGTAATGTCGGTCGTATGTGTTCGGGGCGCCGTAATCGCCGCGAAGGTTGAATGCGACAAACTCCGTCGGGTAATATTCCGACGGTTCCGCAATATACAGGTCGCGCTTGTAATAGGTCGAACCGCCGGCGGTCGCCGTTCGATATTGGCGAATCGCCCACCAAACGGCGGCGCGCCACCGCTCGGCGTTCGCTTCGTTGGCGGCTTTCCACGTTTCTATCGCGGAAGACAACTCTTCCGCCGAAACGAGCGGGGCTCCCCCTTTGCCCGTTGAAAGCGTTAGCGTCGAAAAATCAAAAGCTCGCGGTTTCGCGACCGTCGCGACGCAATAAACGCACGCCTCAAAAAACGGGTTCCCGCCTTCTGCGACTTTCGCGGCGTTATACGAACGGAAAAGCTCGACGATTTCTCGGCTAACGCTCTGGTGCGTAATACCCGAAATTCCCGACGACGTTAGGCTCGCGTAACGATACCGAAACGTCGTTCCCGACCGCCAAACCCAATCGGGCGCGCTCCAAGCGCCGTTTCGACGGTCGAAATGGTTCGGACGAACAATATTCATAACGGCGACGCGTTCAACACGATATTTTGATTCAACGTTTCCGAATAATCGAAAACGACGGCTTGCCCGACGAGCAACGTTATCCCGTTCAACGTTCGCCAACCGATCTCGTCGTAAACCTCGACAAGCGCGTTCGTCGCGACGTCGCGAACAACGTAATAATGCGGATCCGCGCCCAACGCTTCGACGACGCCGACCGACAAACCGTTTTCGGACGAAGCGGAAACAAGTTCCCAGCGACCGCGCCAAACGACGAACGCGATTCGCGCGACGGCGCCCGGCGGCGCTTGCGTCGCGTATCGAAAGACGGCGATCGTCCAATCGGACTCGGAACCGTCGAGACGAACGAAACGCGCGTCGGCGCGCCATACCCCGCTCGACGCTTCCGTCCATTCCGACGTTATCTTGACCGGTCGCGCGTCGTTGACTCGCGACGCCGGTTCCGCTCGACGCGACGAAGAAAACGTTTGCCGACAAACGTTGCGCGACGTCGAACCGGCGGCGACAATTCGTCGCGCGGTGTCTTGCGTAAGGACGATCTTTTGCATTATCTCACCGGAGGCAATAGGAGCGGGGAAAAATCGACGGGACGGTAAACGCTCCCCGTTAAATAGGTTGGAATCTGACGCCCCGACGCGTCGAACGGCGATATGTTCGTTCCGTCGGGCGTCAAAAACATCGGTTCGTCGACGGTCGCCAAGTCTTGCGCGCAAGCGTTCAAGCCGTTTTGGTACGAGCCGTAAACGATTTTGCCGTTCGCGTCCGTCCAACTCCAAATACGCCGCAAGCCGCCGTTTGCGACGTCCGCGACGCGCGTTCCGACGTTCAAAAAGTCGCGGTTCCACGTTTGCGGGTCGCACAAAAAACGAACGTTAATCGTATAATAACGCCACAAAACGCTTCCGTCGGTCGCGCGATCTTCTTTGAGCGTCGCGTCGATTTGCTCGATTTTTAGCGTTCGCGCCGCGTAAAAATCGCCCGCGACCGTTATCGGGAAAGCGTTGATCGCGTCGCGAAACGTCGTCAACGCGGACGCGTTAATCGACCGGACGTTGTACGAAAAGGAAACGTCGGTCAAGCCGCGCGTCGCCGTCGCCTGCAACGGAACGCCCGCCGTATTGACGAAGGGCGCCGGAACGTTCGACGTCGCGGGATAATAATACGCCGGAGTCGTTTCTTCGGTCGCCGTCGACGCTTTCCAGTTCTCGACGCGATAGAGCCAAGGCGGCGTTTCGTCGGTCGTTTCGTTCCCGTCGCGGTCGGTCTGTTGCTCGCGTTGGAGCGGCCCGGCGCGATACTCGACTTCGACGACGATTTCGCCGCGCGGCGTCGGGCCCGCGATAATTTTCGCCGACGCGCTTTCCAATACGAACGCCGGACGGCGCAACACGACGCGACCTTTGCGCGGAATAAACGTCTGAAAAAGGAGGAAATCGTCGTTATTCAGCCGATACGTTTCGACGTAAACGACGCTCGCGCCGTTGGAAACGTCGACGTTTTCGAAACGCCGCCCTTCGTATTCGCATCGAATCGCCAAATTTTACCCCTCCACGACCAACGTCGCTTGGCCGTCGCCCCCGCTCTTTTGTCCGATCGTCGCCAACATCGCGCCGATGCGACGCAAAAGCGCGTTCCCTTCGCGTTGCTCGCGAAGCGCCTTCTCTTGATACGCGTTGCGGAAACGGTTTTCGATTTGGAACGCTTCGGCGCTCCCTCGCGTCAACGCGCTTTGCGGCCCGAACGCTTCGTTTTCCTTCTTCGCCGCATCGAGCGCTTTTTGCGCGCGTTCTTTTTCCAGCGAATCGAGCGACTCGCGCGCCGCGTTCGCGTCCCGAACGGCGCTTAAACGCTCGTCGTCGTTTTTCGCGTTTTGAAACGCGGCGACCGCGTCGCCGAATTGCGCTCGATAAACGTTCGCTCGTTCGAAGTCGGTCGTCGCCGCCGCCAAACTCAACTCGCGCGCAAGTTCCGTCTTGCTCTTCGCGACGCTTCTTTCCTTCTCGAGCGCCTCTTCTTCCGCGTCGGTCGCTTGATTTTGAAGCGCCAAAATCTCTTGGTTTCGCTCGAAAACCGTCCGTTCGTCGTCGGTCGCTTTCGCCGAAGCTTGAAGCGTCGCGATTCGTTCGCGACAGAGCGCGGCGATCTTCGTTCCGTCGTCTTTCGCGGCGCGGAGCGCTTGGTTAAAGTCCGACGCCGACTGTTCTTTCGCAATATCGGCGATCGTTTCCGACGCGGCTTTTCCGGCGTCGGCGACGCTCTCGGCAAACGCGTCGAACGCTTCTTTCCGTTCGCCGGTTAACGTCGACGCTTCCAAAATCGCCGCTTGCGTCAAAAGTTCGTTCCCGCGAGCGAGGTTCGCGTCCCGACTCGCGACCGTTCGCGCGTTTTCGGCGTTGCGGAACGCGCCCGCCGCAAGCGTTTCTTTCGCTTTAACGGTCGCCTCCGTTTTCGCGGACTCTTGGCGCGTTTGCGCGACGATTCCTTGGTACTTTTGAACGACCGCAAGGCGCGCGGCTTCCGTTTGCGCGGCTTTGAGTTCCGTTTGAAAGTTCGTTTGGAGCGCCGCGAAATTTTGTTCGAACGTATGTTCGCCGACCAATTGCGCCGCGTCGATTCGGGCGAGTTGCAACTCTTGAACGGCTTGCGCGCGCTTCGCAAGGTCGACCGTCTTCCCGGCGCGAAGGTCGGCGTCAAAACCGGCGACGTCGCTTTGCGCTTTCGCGACTCGCTCTTGCGCGGCGTCGCTCTTTTCGCGAAACTCGCGTTCGGAATCGGTCGCGAGCGCCAGCTCGATTTTCCCCGCCGTCGACTTGGCGGTTTCGAACGCTTTGTTCCGAGCGTCGTTTTGCGTCCGACGGTCGGCTTCCGCTTTTTTCGCCGCTTCGGTCGCTTGCGCGGTCGCGCGACGTTGCTCCGCGAGTTCTTTTTCGGCCCGATAATTCTTTTGCGCTTCCGTTTGCGGGAAACGATCGCGAACCCATTTCGCGCCGCGTTCGCCGAAAAACGCTTTCGCGATCGCTTCGACGAGGAGCCCCGTCAAGCGTTGCGCGATTTGAACGGCGCCTTTGATCGCGCCGACGAGGAGTTCGCCGATCCATTTCGCCGCGACGGGGATTCCGGTCGTCGCGACCCATTTTAGCGCGTTCCCGGTCGCCGTCGAAATCTTGGGGAACCATTCGTTCAACGCCTTTTCAAGGAGCGCGGGCCCGCTCTTAAGCGCTTGCAACGCCCCGACGACCAGCCCGATCGGCCCGGCGAACCGCGTCAGCCCCTTCAAAACGAGCCCGACGCGTCCGCCGACCGGAATCAAATTCGCCAACGCTTTCCCGATGGAATCGAGCGCTTTCAACGGGCCCGAAGCGACGTTCGTCGCCGTCGAGAGCGCCCGCGCTCCAACGCTCGGACGCGTTCGCATTCCCGCCGCGATCTCCGCGCCGCCGTTCGAAAGACGCGAACGCCAACCGCCGGAATAAAGTTCGGTCACGAACGCCGCTTTTTCGACGCCGCTCGGCCGCGACGGCGCCGCCCAACTTCGCGCCGCCGACGCGTTTTTCGCCGCCGTCGAAGCGGAAACCGCCGCCGCTTCGCGACTCGCCGCCGCCGCGTTCGCGTTCCGCGCCGCCGTCTCTTGCGCC
>JAFSFF010000297.1 GCA_017435375.1 Thermoguttaceae bacterium | reverse complement strand
GCCGCTCGCGCCGACGAACGCTCCGAACGCCGCCGACTCGCCCCTCGCCTCCGCCGTTCCGGTCGCTCCGGTCGCTCCGGAAGTCGCCGAAATCGAACGTTGGGCGAAAGAGCTTCCGCTCTCCGCGTTCGATCGGTTCGCCCGCCGCGCGCAGCCGATTCTCCAAAAGCGTTGCGCGACCGCCGGTTGCCACGACGGTTCGAACCCGAACTCGGCGTTCCGCGTTCGTCCGAAAGCGGTCGGAGCGCAAGCGCGCCTCGCCCTTTACTTCAATTTGCGCGAAACGTTCGATTTTATCGATTTTAACGACCCGGCGCGGAGCCCGATTTTGAACCATCCGGTCGTCGTCGACGCCGAAGGAAAACGCGTTTACCCGTTCGGCGAAGGTCGCTGGTCCGCGCAAGACTGCCAAACGTTCGTCTCTTGGGTCGAGTCGCTCGGCGACGGCAAACTCGGACGCTACGTCCACCGTCCGAGCCGCGTTCGCGACCCGAACGCCGCGACGCTCCGTCCGGACGCCGTCTCCCGATACGACCGCGTCGACGCGTCGAACGGTTATCTCGCGGCGCCCGCCGGAAACGTCCCGACGCCGACGAACTCGAACCCGTTCGCCGGACTCTTCGACGCTCCGACGCCCTCCCCCGCGCCGTCCGCTCCGAACGCGCCGTCGAATCCGTCCGCGTCCGCGCCGGGCCCCTCCGACGAATTCGCCGTCCAATCCGGAACGTCCCGCGAAGCGCGCCAATATTTTCCGTCCCCCGCCGACGATCCGAACTCGCCGGAAAACGTCCTCAAACGCGGCGGTTACGCGCCGAAACGCCAATATCGCGACGAATACGACCCGGCGATCTTCAACGCCGCCGCGCCCGGCGCTCCGACTCGCTACTAACGCCGCCTCCTCTCGCCCCGAACCCCGACGAACGCTCGACGCAAGTCGCCCCGTTCGCCGGGGCTCGCCGTTTCTCGCGTCTTCTCTATTTTACCCTTTCCTTTTATCCGCTCTTCTCGGCGTCGTCGGGCCCTCCTTTTTCGCAAAAATCGCGATTTCGTTCGGAGACAAACGCTCGACGGTCGACTATAGTATTAAAGACAAACGGCGCCGCGTTCGCGCGTTTCGCCGCCGCGCTTTGACGTTGAAAATCAAACGAAAATAGAACGTCGTTCAAGAAAATATTTTATCGGAGTCTCGCTATGTCGCGCTCTTCCCGCTTCTTTTCCTTCGTCGCGCTTTTCGCGCTTTTCGTCGTCGCGTCGGCGGACGCGTTCGCGCAAACCGCCCCTCCGCCGCGCCGCGGGCCCGGCTCGCCCCCCGTTCGCACCGGAAGCCGTTCCGCCGGTCGCGCCGATATTCGCCCGATCCCGTCCGACCGCTACTATCGCGGCGTCAAACTGATCGAAGAGGGCGACTTCACCAAAGCCGCGCTCTTTTACCAAGAGGAACTGCGCGACGCCGTTCGCATCGGAACCGATCAATGGCTCGACTCCCTCTGCTATTACGCGATGCTCGGCGAAGCCTGTTACCAAGCCGGCGAACTCGACGACGCGCTGAAAAACTTCAACGCGGCGCTCGCGCTCTCGCTCCAATATCCGAAATGGCTCTCCCGCGTTACTTACGCGAGCGGCGTTTCGACGGTCGCGAAGCCGGCGTCCCCTTGGGGCGCGAGCCGTCGCGTCGTTCCGCTCGGCGTTTTCCCTCCTAAAGCGACGATCGTCGTCGGCGACAAAATCACTCAAGACCGCCTCAAAAAAGGAGGCGCGATGATGGAGCAACGCGCCGTTTCGATCGACGCCGCCGAAATCATCCGCTGCACGATGCTCGCGACGCGCCGTCGCGGCGAAATTTTGGGCCCGCTCGCGCCGTTCGACCCGAAGAGCGAAGAAATCCTCAATCTTTACGCGAAGCGCTCCGTTCCGCCGAACCATTGGTCGATCACTTGGCTCGACGTTCTTTTCGGAATCGCGCTCGTTCAAAACGGTCGCGACGACGACGCGCGCCGCGTTCTCGGCGAAGCGCTCCTAATGGGCGGCCAATACGACCATCAATTCACCGGCGTCGCGCTTTACGAACTCGGCAACCTTTACCTCGCCGCCGAAAAACCGCGCGAAGCCGCCGAGTGTTACTACGAAGCGTCGATTTCCGCGTTCCATTACGGCGACCGTTTGCTCGTCGAAGAGTCGCTCCGCCGTTACGCGAACGCTCGTCGCGCCGCCGGTCGCAACGGCGACCCCGACCCGGTTTTGCGCAACGCTTATCTTTGGGCGAAGTCGAACAAATCGCTCGCGTTGCAGCAAACGTCCTTCGGTCTCGAAGTCGCCGAAGATATGTTCTCCGCCGGTCAAACGAAGGCCGCCGCCTCCGCGCTCGGCGCCCTTAACGCGACGATGAAAGCGACGGGCGGACGCGGCCTTCGCACGAGTCGCGCCGCCGACCGTTGGACCTACCTGCAAGCGCTCCTCGCTTACGCCGGCGGCGACATCGCCGCCGGAGACGCGGCGCTCAAAACCGTCGTCGAAGGGGAGCGTCTCCGTTCGACTTGGGCGCTCCAGCTCCGCCGTCTCGACCGTTACGTCGCGGGCGGTCTTTCGTCGAACGGCCCGATCACGCCGCGCAACGCCGCCGATCTTTACGCCGTCCTCCTCCGCGACCCGACCGCCGTCGACGGGGGTTTCCGCCCGACCGCGTCGATCGCGATTCGCTCGATCGCGCCCCCCGTGGCTTACGAGCGTTGGTTCCGCCTCCTCTTCGAACGCGACCTCAAAGACAAAGCGTTCGAAGTCGCCGAGCGCATCCGTCGCGAACGCTTCTACTCGACGCAAAAATACGGCGGTCGCTTGGTTTCGCTCCGCTATCTCTTGACGGCGGACGACGCCCTTTTGACGACGGCGAACCAAACGGCGCGCCAAGCGATTCTTCTCGCTTATCCGGCGCTCGAAGCGTCGTTGAAAGCGTCGAAGGAAACCGCCGCGGCGCTCGACGCGCTCCCGACCGTTCCCCGCGACTCCGACGGTCGCGACCGTCAAACGCAACTTTTCGCCCGGCTCGACAAACTCGCGACGGAGCAAGAAGCCGCGTTCCGTTGCGTCGTCGCCGGACGCGATTACGTTCCGAACGTTTTCCCGCCGTCTCTTAGCGCCGCCGACGTTCAAAAACGCCTCCCGGACGAAACGGTGATTCTCTCGTTCCTCGACGCGGAGGGCGAGACGTTCGGCTTTATGATCGGCAAAAATTGCCTCGACTCTTGGCGCGTCGGCCCGACCGACCGCGTCGGCGCCGCCGTTTCGACCTTCCTCCGCTCGCTCGGTTGCGTCGAGGGAACGCGTCAAGTCGCATCGGTCGACCTCAAAGAAGCGCGTTGGAAGTCGCAGGGC
>JAFSFF010000296.1 GCA_017435375.1 Thermoguttaceae bacterium | reverse complement strand
TCGGCTTCCGCGCTGGTGAATCGCTCGTCGAGAAAGTCGATCGTAAGTCCGGTAACTTCCGCGAGTTGCGCTCCGAACGCGATCGCTTCGCGCGCTTTGTCGCTTAGGTCGCCGTTGCAGTGGAGCGGAAGGCCGAGAACGAAGTGAACGACGCGCTCTTCTTTCGCAAATTGTTGAAAATACGCGAGATCCTTCTTTTCGTCGCGACGACGGTAAATGGCGTAAGGCGACGCGATGATGCGTTCGGAGTCGCAAATCGCGATTCCGATGCGAACGGTTCCGAAGTCGATTCCGGCGATTTTGCCCTTTTCCGGCGGCGGGGAAGGTTTCATTACGTCAAGTCCTTATTGCGTTGGAGGGAACGGAAAAAAAAGCGTCGTTTAACGATTGCGATCGGCTAAGTCTTGCGTTTTAACGAATTGGCGTTCAAGGAACGCTTTTAAATCTTTCGAGGAAAACGCGTAATAGCCGCCGCTCTTGTATTTTTGTAAAAGCGAAACGTAAGTTTCGAAATCTTCGTTGTTAAGCAGGGCGCGCAACGTTGCGAACGGAACGTCGGTTAGAACGTAAAGACCGCCGTAAACGCCCGTTCCGGCGGGACTTGGCGTTAGTTTGAGATCGGCGGCGCCGCGGATTAAGGCGTTGACGGCGTATTTGTTTCGCGCGACGTCTTTTAACCCTTGCGTTCGCCCAAAGCCGAACCAAGCGGCGGGAGCGGTTAAACTTCGACGCTTTAGACGTTCGCAAGCGCCTTCGTAATAACGTTTAACCTCGGCGACGGCGCTTAACGTTTCCCAAGGAAGCAAACGACCGCTCGCGTCGTAAGGATAAAGGCAGCGCGACCAAACGCCGGTCGAGGCTTTTACGACGGGAATTGTAAAGTCCGTAAAACCGAGCGTCGCGGCGTCGGCGATGAAAAACGAGTCGGCAAGCGTTGCGAAACCGTTTTTCACCGCGAAACGCTCGGCGTTTTGGAGCGGTTGAAACGTTAGTATCTCTCGGAGAAAGCGGAGGTTGCGGCGCGTCGAGAAATAAAATTTTCCGTCGATGTAAAAGTCGTTCGGCGTCAAACGTTCGATTGGCGACGGTTTGTCGTCGGAGATGAGCTCGAAATATTCGGTCGCGGAACTTGCTTTGCGATCGGAGGTTAGGACGGCGATCGTCGAATACGTCGTCGCGTCGAAAACTTGGCGGTGTTTTAGGTCGACGAGTTTTACAAGGAGGTTGTCGGCGACGATTTTTTCGCGCAAACGCTTGCCCGCGACGCTCGTAAAAAAGGAACTCGGCGTTATGTAACCTAAGACGCCGGTTGGGTTTAACATTCGTAAACCGAGTTCGTAAAAGACGAGAAAAAGGTCGGTCATTCCTGTTTGCGCAAACTCGAAGCGCTTCGCGGCGTCAAAGGAGGCGCCGAGGTTGTGAACGCGAACGTACGGCGGATTCCCGACGACGAAATCCATTCGTCCGTCGAAACGGTCGACCGTTAACGCGTCGGCGCAAATTACGTCCCAATTAACTCCTTGAACGCCGAAGGTTAACGCGACGGCGTTAAGGTTTTGAACGCATCGTTCGCGCTCCGCCGGGTCGAGTTCGACGCCGTGTGCGAACGTTTCGAGTTCCGTTTTAAGTTTTGCCGCGCCAATGTGCGCGTTCGCTCGGCAGTAGCGCTCGACGACTGCGGTTAAAAACGCGCCGTCGCCGCAACTGTTGTCGATAACGTGCTTGCGGATAATTTGGGGCCCGCGATACTCGACTAAGTCGAGAATCGTTTCGACGACGAAACGCGGCGTGTAAACGCGACCGCTTTTTTTGCGAACGTCGCAAACGTCGACGCGAAAAGACGTCGCGCGTCTTGGACGCGTCGCTTTTTCGGCGGGCGACGAAGCGGGCGGGGCGGAAACGTTGCGGCGCGAGTTCGGGTTCATTAGGAAACGTTTGAAAAAAAGCGCGACGCAATCGCTTGCGTCGCGCGGGGTTAAGCGGAAGCGGAACGTCGGTTACGCGACGCCGTTTTCGTCGGGCGAGTCGGTTTCCGGCGATTTGGCGTCGTCGAGCGCGGCGCCGTCGTTAAGCGTCGCGTCGGCTTGCGGTTGCGTCGACGGAGCGGAAGGCGCGGCGACCGAAATCGTTAAGTCGCTCGGAACGTTCGAGTTCGCGTCGGGCGACGCGGGCGAGTCGGTCGGCGTTTCGGTTTGCGACGCGGCGTCTTCTTCGTCGTTTTCTTTTGGCATAGGGCCCAAAATCGCGACGATTTGGTCGTAATCGAGTTCTTCCTCGGCGACCAGCGCGTCGGTCAGCGCTTCGAAAAGCTCGCGCTTCTCGATAATTAGGTTGCGCGCCGTTTCGTCGGCCTCTCGCATTGCGCGGACGATTTCCTCGTCGATGATTCGCGCCGTTTCCTCGCTGTACTCGCGGACGTCGTTCGTCATTTCGCGACCAAGGAACGGGTGCGACTCCGAATTGCGGAACGCGACCGGGCCGAGCCGCTCGCTCATCCCCCAGTGAACGATCATATCGCGCGCCAAGTCGGTCGCCCGTTTCAGGTCGTTCTCGGCGCCGGCGGAAGTCTCGTCGTACACGAGCTTTTCGGCGGCGCGACCGGCCAAGAAACGAGCCAGCGTCGCGCGAACTTCCGATTCGTTGTAATTCAGTTTGTCGTCTTCCGGGAGGAACCAAGTCGCGCCGAGCGACCGTCCGCGCGGGACGATGGTGATCTTGTGAACCGTCGAACCGACCGGGAGGAACCAACCGATAAGCGCGTGTCCGGCCTCGTGATACGCCGTTTTGCGCTTCTCTTTCGGCGAGACGATTTCGTCGCGTTTGAGCCCCATTTGGATCTTTTCGAACGCGAAGTCGAAGTCGGAGGAGTTCACCTCGTTTTTGTTGTTGCGCGTCGCCCAAAGGGTCGCTTCGTTGACAAAGTTGCGAATGTCCGCGCCGGTGAAGCCGACCGTTTTTTTCGCCAACGCGTCGACCGAAACGTCGTCGCCGAGCGGAATCTTTTTCAGGTAAACGTTGAAAATTTCGACGCGACCCTTCAACGACGGACGACCGACGGTAATATGACGGTCGAAGCGACCGGGACGCATCAACGCGGGGTCGAGAACGTCCGGACGGTTCGTCGACGCCATCACCATCACCGAGTCGTTTTGCGCGAAACCGTCCATTTCGCTCAAAATTTGGTTCAACGTTTGCTCGCGCTCGTCTTGACCGCCGCCGACGCCCGCGCCGCGTTGGCGCCCGACCGCGTCGATTTCGTCGATGAAGAGGATCGACGGAGCGTTCTCTTTCGCCGTCGCGAAGATGTCGCGAACGCGACTCGCGCCGACGCCGACGAACATTTGGATAAACTCCGAGCCGTTGATCGAGTAAAACGGAACGTCCGCTTCGCCCGCGACGGCGCGCGCAAGGAGCGTTTTCCCGGTGCCGGGAGGGCCGAAAAGGAGCGTCCCCTTCGGAACGCGAGCGCCCATCCGCTCGTATTTCGCCGGATTTTTCAGGTAGTCGACGATTTCGATCAGCTCCGCTTTCACCGCGTCCATCCCGGCGGCGTCGGCGAAGGTAACGCGCTTCGCTCGCTCCGGTTCGTACCGCTTCGCCAAGCTCTTCGCAAAGGCGCCGAACCCGCCGCCTCCGCCGCCCATCATTTGCTCGTTGGCGCGGCGCATCATCCGGAAGATGAAGACGAGGAAGAAGATCGAAACGGCGATGGAAAGGAGCATCGCCAGCGACGAGCCGTCTTGCGGCGTCGTCGACGTGTACGAGTCGAGCTTCGAACGGAGGCGCGCGTCGATCGTTTGGTCGGAAAACGCGAACGCCGGCGCTTCGCAGACGTATTTTTTATGGAATTGGACGCCGACGCGTTTTTGGGTTTCAACGTCGACTAATTCGACGGCGTTTCCTTTCTTGTCGAGCGGAGCGACGCGCCAACGTTGAGCGATTTGAAAACCGAGTTTGTAATTTTGCGCCAAATCCGCTTGCGCCGCCGCGACGTCGGTCGCCGTCGCGTCGTTCGGAAGAAGGCGCGTCCGAAGAACTTCGTCGCCTTCTTGCAACGCGAGTTCGAGGCCGTTTTCGGTCGTTTTAACGGTCGTCGCTAATTGCTTCGCGTCTAACGCGGCTTGAAACTCTCGCGCTTTTTCCGGGTGCGAACGGTCGAACTGCGCGATTAAACGTTCGAACGTTTTTTTTCCGTTCGGAACGATTTCCGCCCAACGGTCGAGCGAAGGAATCGCGCGCAACTCGCCGACGAGTCGATTGCCTTTCAAGTTGGCCGTTTCGATTTCGTTGGCGTCGAGCGCTTCGTTGAACGCCGTCCAAGCGATCTCGGTCGATTTCGAAAGGAAAAACGATTGATAGGCGAAAAACGCGATCGACGCGAGCGCCAACGCGAGCAAAATGTTCGGAAGAGGCGAGCGACCTTCCGGTTGAGACGGCGGCGTCGGACGGCGGCGCGGCGGCTCTTCGCGACGGCGTTTGGCTTCGTCGCGTTTCGAGGCGGAGTCCGGCGTCGGCGACTTGAATTGGTCGGGAATTCGATCGTATGTTTCGTCGCTAATCGGCGCGCCGTTTTTCGAGCCGTCGCGTCGCTCCGAGAAAAGAGCGACGGGAGCGAGCGCGCCGACAACGGCGGTAAAAGACGAACGTGCGTTCATAAAACGAGCATCCTTTGCGATATATTAATAAGGGGCGCGAACGGGCGAGACGGTTCGCGCTTTTTTTCCAAGCGATTCTAGCCGCCTCGACGAAACGACCGTCCAAGCGACTCGTTCCTATTATAGCGCCGCCGATAAAAAAAACTACCCGGCCCGGCGCCTCTTAAAGGAAATTTGGCGGAAATATAACGGTCGCAAGGCTTGGATAAGACGGAAATCGAAGGGAAAAAATGAAAAAATTTAACGTCGGCCCGCGAAACGGCGACGCCTCTTTTTTCGAGCGGTTTTTGCGCGTATTTCAAAAAAACGCGATTTTACGAGAAATGGAACAGTGCGCGTCCCGTCAAAAAGCAAAAACGGCGGTCAAACGGAAGGCGAACGCGAGACGCCGGCGACGTAAATTTGAAGAACTCGACGATTTTTTGCGTCGGAGCGCGCGCCGGTCGCTTGCGTCTCCGACGACTCCGGGTATAATAAGGAAAGCGAGGTCGCGTTGTTTTTTGAAAAATGGAACCGTCGCCGATTTTTGTTCCCTTGTTGGATGGTCGCGCCGAAACGTTTGAACACGTCGGCGTTTCGATTATTTGTTCCTTGTTTTGATTTTCGGTTGGCAAGCCGGGCGTTTGCCGAAGATTTTTGTCGAAGAGAGCGTTATGTCTTCTTTCCATTCCGTTAAGTCGAATCCGGGACGTATCTCGGTGCGCGGCGCGCGAGCGCATAATCTGAAATCGGTCGATTTGGATATTCCTTATTATAAGCTGGTCGCTTTTTGCGGCGTCAGCGGGAGCGGCAAGAGCAGTCTCGCGCTCGACGTGCTTTACGCGGAGGGGCAGCGGCGTTATATCGAAAGTTTTTCGGCGTACGCGCGGCAATTTTTGGAGAAGCTGGAACGTCCGGACGTCGACCGAGTCGAAGGCGCGCCCCCGGCGGTCGCGGTAACGTCGCGTCCGCTCGGGCAAATGTCGCGTTCGACCGTCGGGACGGCGACCGAAACGAGCGATTATTTGCGCTTGCTTTACTCGAAAATCGGGACGCCGTACTGTCAAAGTTGCGGTCGCGAGGTGCGACGCGACTCGCCGCAAGGAATCGTCGACGCGTTGAGCGGTTTGGCCGAGGGAACGCGAGTTCTCGTCGCTTTTTCGCCGTCGACCGAGAGTTTGCGCGCTTCGAAACCCGATTTTGAAGCCGAATGGAAGGAAAAGGGGTTCCGACGCGGCGTCGCGATGGGCGAGTCGTTTAATTTGGACGATCCGGGCGGTTTCCCGATCGAAAAATACGCCGAGGCGCGCCTCCTTTATTTGGCGGCGGCGACGCGTTCCGACGAGGAAGAATTCGCCGAATACGGCTTGCGTTCGTCCGACGACGAACTCGACTTTGCCGCCGAGAAGAACGGCGACGAAACGGACGAAGACGGCGGGCTCGACGAAGCGGTCGCGGCGCGCGACGTCGACGACGAAAACGACGAGTTCGACGCGTCGTTCGCCGCCGGAGTCGTCGACGATTTGGGCGAGAACGAAGCCGCCGAAGAAGCGCGCGCCGACGCGGCGAACGAAGCGACGGAAAACGCGAAGTCGAAACCGCGACGCGGACGGAAAAAAGCGACCGCCGACGAAGAAACGGAGAGCGAGGAAGCCGTCGGCGCGAACGAAGCGGACGGCGCGGCCAAAACGCAGTCGCGTCTTTTGACGATCGACCCGGACGGCGAAGACGGCGCGCTCCGTCAATACCTCGAACGCCGCAACGAAATCAAAAAAGCGCCGGGCGCGCCGCCGATTTACTTCGTCGTCGACCGCGCGAAAATCGGAAAAACGTCGAACGAGCGGCTTTTCGAAGCGGTCGAAACGGCGTTCGCGTACGGCGATTCGCGCTGCTGGGTCTTCGTCGAGGGGGACGCGACGCTGAAAACTCGCGACGAAAACGACGAAACGGTCGAACGAACGCGAACCGGAACGGCGTTCGAACTCGACGGCGAACGTTGGACGCTCGTCGGATTCAGCCGTCGAACGCGTTGCGAAGACTGCGGCGTCGAGTTCCCGTCGATCGAACCGAAGTTGTTCAGTTTCAACAGTCCGCTCGGCGCCTGTCCGTGTTGCGAAGGGTTCGGCAACCTGATGGCGCTCGATTTCGACCTGATTTTCCCGAACAAAAAACGGTCGATACACGACGGCGCCGTCGCGCCTTGGAACAGCGCCGCTTACCGCGATAATTTGAAGCGCTTTTTGGCGATCGCCGACGAACTCGGCGTCCGAACGCGCGTTCCGTTTGCGGAGCTGACCCGCAAAGAGCTGAACCTGCTCTTAAACGGTTCGCGGCGGTTGGGATATGAAGGCTTGAACGGTTTCTTTATCCGCCTGCAAAAGCAAAAATACAAGATGCACATCCGCGTCTTCTTGAGTCGTTGGCGTTGCTATCGAACGTGCCCGATGTGCGACGGCGCGCGCCTGCGTCAAGAAGCGCTGTCGGTTAAAATCGACGGCAAGAGCATACACGATCTGTCGTCGGCGCCGATTTCGCAAATTTTGAAGACGATCGAATCTTGGGAATTGTCGCCTTGGAAGCGTAAAGTCGGCAAGATCGCGCTCGAGCAGACGCGGGCTCGCTTGAAGTATTTGGAGCAAGTCGGGCTCGGTTATTTGACGCTCGACCGTCCGATGAAAACCCTTAGTTCCGGCGAACAACGGCGCGTTAGCTTGACGGCGACGCTCGGTTCGAACCTCGTCGATATGCTGTACGTCCTCGACGAACCGACGATCGGCCTCCACCCGCGAGACACGGAGCGACTCCTCGAATCGATTCTCGGCTTGCGCGACCGCGGCAACACGGTCGTCGTCGTCGAACACGACGAAACGATTCTCGAAGCGGCGGATCGCGTCGTCGAGATCGGCCCGGAAGCCGGTCAAGGGGGCGGGCGCGTCGTTTTCGAAGGAACGATCGACGAAATGAAAGCGTCGCCGAACTCGCTGACCGGAAGTTACCTTTCGGGGCGCCGCGTCGGGGGCGGGATTCCGCGCCGACGTATTTTGGACGGCGGGTTCTTGGAAGTCGTCGGAGCGACCGGGCGCAACTTAAAGAACGTGAACGCGGTCTTTCCGCTCGGCGTTCTTTGCGTCGTCGCGGGCGTCAGCGGCGCCGGTAAAAGCACGTTGGTTCAAGAAACGCTTTACCCGGCGCTCTGCGCGAAACTCGGGACGGACGCCGTCGCGCCGAAGGGCCTGCCTTACGAGAAATTGCTCGGTTACGACCAACTCGACGAGGTCGCGCTGATCGACCAATCGCCGATCGGACGTTCGCCGCGCTCGAATCCGGTAACGTACTTGAAAATTTTCGACGATATTCGTTCGTTGTACGCCGAAACGCCGGACGCGAAAGCCGCCGGATACAACGCCGGATATTTTAGTTTCAACGTCGACGGCGGACGATGCAACGCGTGCAAGGGCGAGGGGTTCTTGGCGGTCGATATGCAGTTTATGGCCGACGTGTACGTTCGTTGCCCGCTTTGCAACGGTCGACGATACCAGCAGAATATTTTGGATATTACGTACCGCGGGCGCAACATCGCCGAAGCGCTCGATATGACGGCGCGCGAAGCGTTTTCGTTCTTCCGCGGTCAGCCGAAAATTCAGCAGAAACTGAAGCGGCTTTGCGACGTCGGGCTCGACTACTTGCGCCTAGGGCAACCGGCGAACACCCTTTCCGGCGGCGAGTCGCAGCGTCTGAAGTTGGCGGCGCTCCTCTCGGACGCTCGCAAGGGCCCGTGTTTGTTTATCCTCGACGAACCGACGACCGGTTTGCACTTCGCCGACGTCGTGCAGTTGCTCGACGGTTTCAACGCGCTCCTTGAAACGGGAAATTCGTTGATCGTCGTCGAACACAACCTGCAAATGATGCGCGCGGCCGACTATATTATCGAGTTGGGCCCCGGCGCCGCCGACGAAGGAGGGACGATCGTCGCCGAAGGAACGCCGGAGCAGATCGCGCAAAACCCGGCGTCGAAAACCGGCCCTTACCTCGCCAAAGCGTTGGCGCAACGTTGACGAAAAGCTAGCGGCGACCGCCGTCGAGCGATTGGACTCGGCGGCGAGCGTCGTTAAATTTTGCGCGTCTTGCTCAAATTGCGACGGCCGATCTTTTCTTTGCGTCGAAAGAGTAAATTGCCTGTTTTACGCCGCTTGCGTAAATTGTCGAAAAAAGGAGACAAAGATTAGGTTAATGTAACTTTGACCGGGATTTCTTGAAGAAAAAAACGGTTTCAATTCTTTTTTTACGCGTTGTTTGCCTATTCCGCGCTTGTCAATATTTCTTGCGGGGGTATAATGAAGAAATTCATCGAGACGCCGACGACCGCGCCTTTCGGTTCCGACTTCGGCGAAAAAAATTTCGATAGCGAAGAACGAAGTAGAAAATGAGAAACGTTATTTCGATTTTAGTGCAGAACGCGTCCGGCGTCCTTTCGCACGTCGCCGGTTTGCTGGCTTCGCGCGGTTACAACGTCGACAGTTTAACGGTCGGCGCGACGGAAGACCCGCGTTTTTCTCGGATGACGATCGTCCTGAACGTCGATAAAGATATGATCCGACAGGTGGAAAGTCAGCTGCAAAAGCTCGTTACCGTCGTCGAGACCGTCAATCTTTCCCGGGTCGAACACGTCGAGCGAGACTTGGCGCTGGTTCGCGTCGAGGCGGAGCGGGGCGCTCGGAGCGAAATTCTCGAGTTGGTCGAGATTTTCCGCGCGCAAGTCGTCGACGTCGCGCCGAAATCGCTTTTGATCGAAATTAGCGGCGACGGCGCGAAAATCGACGCGTTTATCAAAGCGTTGGCTCCGTATAAAATCGTCGGTTTGACTCGTTCCGGGTGCATCGCCGCGCCTCGGGGCGACGTGAAAGACGCCGACTCGAACGAATAACGCGGAAAAGAAAAAAAACGCGAAATAGCGCGAAAAAATAAATAAAACGAAAATGAAACGGTCGCGTCCGCCCGCCGCGTCGCGTTCTAAACGCGTGTGCTCGGCGACGGTCGCGCAAAACGTAACAACTTTAAATTTCAGGAGTTAGCGCAAATGGCTGCGACAGTTTATTATGAAAACGACGCCGATCTTTCCGTCTTGAAGGACATGACGATCGCGATTATCGGTTACGGTTCGCAAGGGCACGCGCACGCGCAAAACCTCCGCGACAGCGGCTGCAACGTCATCGTTTGCCAACGCGAAGGTTCCGACAACTATCGTCTCGCGAAGGAAGCCGGTTTCGAACCGATTCCGTGCGTCGCCGAAGCCGTCAAACAAGCCGACATTATCGTCATCACCCTCCCGGACGAAGTCCAAGGGAAAGTTTACCGCGAAAGCATCCGCGACAACCTCAAGGAAGGCGCGATCATCCTCGCGACGCACGGCTTCAACGTCCATTACGGCCAATTCGACCTCCCGAAATCGAACCGCGCCATTATGATCGCGCCGAAGGGCCCGGGCCACTTGGTTCGTTCGGAATACGTCAAGGGCGGCGGCGTCCCGTGCTTGATCGCGCTCGACGATCAATGCGGCGAACGCGAAAAAGCGATCGGTCTCGCTTACGCGAAAGGTATCGGCGGCACCAAGGGCGGCGTTATCCAAACGACGTTCAAAGAAGAAACCGAAACCGACCTCTTCGGCGAACAAGCCGTTCTTTGCGGCGGCGTTAGCGCCCTCATCAAGGCCGGGTTCGAAACCCTCGTCGAAGCCGGTTATCAACCGGAAATGGCGTATTTCGAATGCATGCACGAAATGAAGCTCATCGTCGACTTGTTCTATCAAGGCGGCTTGAACTACATGCGTTACAGCGTTTCGAACACCGCCGAATACGGCGACTACACCCGCGGCCCGCGCGTCGTCGGCCCGGAAGCGAAGAAGGAAATGAAGAAGATTTTGGAAGAAATCCAAAACGGTACCTTCGCTCGCGACTTCCTCCTCGAAAACCAAGTCAACGCGCCGTTCTTTAAGCGCACCCGCGCCGCGGAACACGATCACCAACTCGAACAAGTCGGCAAGCGTCTCCGCAAGATGATGTCTTGGATCGACGCGAAAGAATTCTAATTAAATTTTAGAATTCCGTTCTAAACGGCGATTTTTCCGACGTGAAACGAATTCGGTTTGCCGAGCGTTTCGCGTCGGAGCGTCTTTGAAGAGGCGTTTTTCGCGCTTCTCGATTTTCCCTCTTTTGTTTATTTTGCTTAATTTACTAAAGCGGCGCGGATTTTGCGTCGAAGACGGGGGAACGAAATGAAAAAAACGACGCTTTTTTCTTTTTTGACGACATTATTTCTTTATTTATCGATTTTTGTCGCGGTATTATGCGCTTTTGATACGAACGTCGCGGCGCAAGACGCCGGGACGACGGCGGATCCGTTGGCGGCGCCTCCGATTTTGCGCCCGGTTCCGGAGAAGTATTCGGACGCTAACCGACGTTGGCAAGGGATTTCGAGTCTTGAAGTTTCGCGCGACGGCGGCGTTTGGGTCTGTTGGTATTCCGGGGGCGGCGGCGAGTGCGGCGAGAATTTCGTCTTGTTGGCGCATAGCGGCGACGGCGGCGAAACCTGGTCGCAACCGATTTTCGCGATCGACCCGCCCGGGAACGTTCGCGCCTTCGACCCGGCGATCTGGAGCGACCCGAACGGCAAACTCTGGCTTTTCTGGGCGCAGGGCGAAGAGGCGAAATTCAACCCGTCGATTTGGGACGGTCGCGTCGGCGTTTGGGCGGTAACGACGGAGAATCCGGAGGCCGGAGTCGACGCCGTTTGGAGCGAACCGCGCCGCCTTTCGAACGGGATTATGATGGGAAAACCGCTCGTCGATTCGAAGAAACGTATGCTCTTTCCCGTCGCGATTTGGCGGTTCGATTCGAAATATAAAATCGACGAAAAGCTCCGAGGCGCGGCGGTTTACGTTTCGACCGACGGCGGCGAAACGCTCGACTTTTACGGTCGGGCCGAGGTTCCGCGCGACGTCTCGATTTTCGACGAACACAACCTCGTCGAGAAAAAAGACGGAACGCTTTGGCTCCTGAACCGAACGACGTATGGGATCGGCGAATCGTTTTCGACCGACGGCGGCGCGACGTGGACGCCGGTCGTTCCGTCGAAAAAATTGAAACATACGTCGTCGCGATTTTTCATTCGTCGTTTGAAATCCGGCGCGCTTTTGTTGGTGAAGAACGGCCCGGTCGACGCCGACGTCGGACGGTCGCGAATGACGGCGTTTCTTTCGACCGACGACGGCGCGACGTGGAGCGGCGGTCTCGTTTTGGACGAACGGAATAACGTTTCCTACCCGGACGGCGGCCAAACGGAGGACGGAACGATTTTCGTTACATACGACTACGACCGTTACGGCGAACGCGAAATTTACGTCGCGCGCTTTACCGAGGCGGACGTCGCGGCGGGCGAAATCGTTTCCGACGTCGGGCGGTTGAAGATTTTGGTCAATAAAGCGACCGGCGCGAAATAAAGGCGGCGCGGTTGACGAAAATTTAGGCGGTTGACGCGATTTGGGTAGTTTTGTCGACCGCTTTTGGTGAATTAGGAAGGTTAGGCGTTTTGGACGGTTTTGTCGACCGTCGGGAAAGCTGAAATCGTAAAATGGGCGTCTTAGGCGGTCGGCGTAGTTTCGTCGACCGAGTTTGGAACAAAGAAAAAGGGCGAGCGAGGAGCGACGTTGGAATTAACGCAGTTTCATCCGAGTTATTTTCAAGATTTCCGATACGTTTATCCGGTGGTGAGCCGCCGCGCGAACGGCGTTTCGATCGGCGTCAATTTGAGCCCGTCGAAGCGATGTAATTTTCGTTGCGTTTATTGTCAAGTCGACCGTTCGCAACCTTGCGCCGCTGCGGCGGTCGACGTCGCTTTGATGCGTCGCGAGTTGGAAGCGGTCGCGAAAACGACCGTTTCCGGCGATCTGTTTCGCTGCGAACGTTTTGTTCAAACGCCGGAAAATAAACGAGTTCTGCGCGATTTTGCGTTCAGCGGCGACGGCGAGCCGACGCTTGCTCCGGAGTTTGGCGCGGCGGTCGACGCGATGATCGACGTCCGGAAAACGCTCTCGCTCGACGACGTGAAGTTGACGCTCATCACCAACGCGACGACGCTCGCCGAGCCCCGCGTCGCGGAAGCGCTCGACCGTTTGGCGGCGAACAACGGCGAAATTTGGGCGAAACTCGACGGCGGCGACGAGGCGCGAGTCAAGACGATCGACCGAACCGCCGTTCCGTTCGAGCGGATTTTGCAAAATATCGCGTTCGCGGCGAAGCGTTGGAACGTCAAAATTCAAACCGCCGCGCTTTCTTGGGACGGCGCCGCGCCGACCGAAGTCGAGGTCGAGCGGTATTGCGACCGAGTCAAGGAAATCGTCGACGGCGGCGGAAACGTTTGCGGCGTCCAGCTTTACACCGTCGCCCGCGTGCCGTCCGAACCGCGAGCGGTCGCGCTCGACGACGCGAAAATGAACGCCTTGGCGGCGACGATTCGCGAAAAAACGGGACTTCCCGTCGACGTTTTTTACTCGAAATAATTGCCTGTTTAGCGTGTTTTGCCTAAATTAACGAAACGCGCGGTCTAAACGTCGTTTGAGAGCGAGCGGAGGCGGTTCGTTGCTTTCGCTCGTCGGTTGTTTTATCGCCAAGATGTTAAAATAGGCTTTTTGGCGAAATTTTAGGGCGGCTTTTTCGTTTTTTTTCTCTTTTTTTTCTAAAAACGGCGAAAAACGGCAAAAATTTCCTTGCAATCCGCGTCGCGTTCGCATAAGATTCTTATGTCGAGGCGAGAAGGTTTCAAAATCGCTCGTTTCGAACTTGTCCTTAGGCGAAGCGTCGATAACGCGCGAATCGTTTTCGGGCTCCGTTTTTCTTCGAGTCGGTTTGAATGGTCGACGCTCGAGTCGTCGACCGTTCGATTTTGGGTCGAAGCGAGACGCGTTTTTTCCGACGGCCGTATATTTTTCGGCGTTTGGGTTCGTTTTCAGTGAAAACAACCGATTGGCGTCGCGGACAAAAGAACGCGTTAGAATCTTGAAAGACGGAGAACGACGACGCGAGCGCGACGTTTCGGAAATCTTGATCCCGGTCCCCCTCCGTTAGGGGGTATGAAGGAGAGATGAAAGATGCAAATTCAAGTTCAAGCGCGACATGGTTCTTTGGCGGACGCCACTCGCCAAAAGATTGCCGATAAAGTGGAGAAGCTAGGGCGTTTTATCGAACGCGTTTCGAGTATCGACGTGATGGTCGACCTCGAGAAAGCCGATCAGCCCGTCGTC
>JAFSFF010000295.1 GCA_017435375.1 Thermoguttaceae bacterium | reverse complement strand
CTTGGTCGGTGCGCCCGACCGCGACCGCGTTCGGCGTGTCGTCGACCGGACGCATCTCGATCGTCGCGCCGTCGACCGGAGCGCCGTTGTAAAGCAAAACGCCCGAAACCTTGACAAGCCCGGAACGCGAGCCCGAGTTCCCGCCGCCGCAACCGACGCAAACCGTCAGCGCCGCGCACGTCAACAACGCCGCGACGCAAAATCCGAATCTTTTCATTTCTTTCCCTAACGCCTTAAATTTCTTTCAGCGATTAACAATAATTTCAACCGTAAAAGCCAAGACGCGCCGTCGACGGCGAAGCGACCGAAACCGCCTCGACCGCCGACGAAACCGCGTCGCCGACGCGAAAATCACATATTGACGTTCGTTTCGCCGCCGTTGATCGTGCCGAGCGCGCCCCAAACGCCGTACGGGCTCTTCCCGCCGACCGGACGCAAGTTCGTCTTGCCCGCCGGGTTCAACGACGCCGGAATCGACAGGTCGCCGCAGTCGATCGTTTCGCTAACGAAGCGGACGGAACCGTCGGCCATCACCGCGTTGACGCCGCCGCTGTGGTTGCTCGACGCCGACGTAACGAGCGAGTCGGTCCAGGAAACGCCGCAAGACGGGCCGTTCGGCGGCATAATCGTATGGAAACGGGTGAAGTTCGGGTAATACATCCCGTAGAGCGAACCGGAACCGGCTTTCGTCGTCGCGCTGGAAATGTATTGGCCGCCGTTGCCGACGAGCGTCATACACGCCGCTTTCGGGTTGCTCCCCCACATATCGGCGACCGCCCAACCGTTTTTGATTCGCGGTTCCGGGTCCTCCGTGTAACGACCGCGCGGGCTCGAGCAACGTTCCGAAACGAAAATCGTGTTGCTCGTGCCGTCGGTAACGGCGGCGAGAGGCGGGCAGGAGCCGACGCCGGTCGAACGCCCGGGCCAGTTCTTCATCGTGAACGCGCTGCGCGAGCTGTGCGGGCAGTTCGCGTTCGTCGAGCGGCAGTCGTTGTGCCAACCGCGACCGTTGATCGCGTCCCCTTCGCAGAAACGGTAACTCGTCGTCGTGTAAGGTTTCGCGTAACCGGATTCGGTGAAGCCGTTCGCGCCGTCGCCGTCCGACGGGCAAACAAGCGCGCCCAAAAGACCGAGGAATCCTTCGTGGTTGTCGAACGGTTCCGCGTTCCAGTTCGACGCGACGATCGCTTGGTAACGCGATTGTTGTTCGTAAAACGGAAGGAGCGCGACAAACGGCGTGTAGTCGTAGCAGTCCCAACCGCCCATCCCGAAACCGGGCAGTTTGTTGTTCGTGTCGTGATAGTTTTGAATCGCGAGCCCGATTTGCTTCAAGTTGTTCGTGCATTGCATCCGACGCGCGGCTTCGCGAGCCGCTTGAACCGCCGGGAGAAGGAGCCCGATCAAAATCCCGATAATCGCGATGACAACCAACAATTCGACCAGCGTAAAACCGGCTTTTTTGGCGTTAACACACATAAAAACCTCCCGACGCGACGCGGGCTCCGCTTGCGAACGCTCGACGTTAACCGTCGACGGCGCTTCGACTTGCTCCGCGTCGATTGCGCAAAAAAAGAATAAGTAAAGCTAAGGGTCAAAAGTTGCAAAATAAAAACGTTAAAATATATCGTCCAACGTCAAAACGTCGTTCGACGCGGCGCGCTCTCGGCTTTCTTTCCGAGAAAAACGTCGCTTTAAGAGGGAAAATTTTCAAAAATCGGCGCCAAGGCGAAAAATTAAACTCGTCTAACCGCTCCGATTTCCGAACTTAACGTAAGTTTACCGAACGCGGCGTCGAAAGTCAACGAAAAAATAAAAATTTTAAGAAAAAAAGAAAAAAAGTTCCCGGAGACAATTTTCGGCAAAAATCGCCCCCGTCGGGCGACTCCGCGTCCTCAACGCCGAATCGCCCGAAAAAATGTTCCGCAACCTCTTTTACTTCTTCGGAGCGGCGCCGCGCATTCGGTTTTTCTCCGCGAACTTCGCCGCGAAGGAACCGTCCGGCGCGATCAACCGCAATTTATACGAACAATCGTAAAACGCGGTTTCGTCGAACGACGTCAAGCTCGCCGGAACTTCAACCGTCTCCAACAATTCGCAAGCCCCGAACGCGCGGTAAACGAGCTTCGTCAAACCGTCGGCGAACGCGACGCGCTCCAACGAAATACAACCTTCGAACGCCTCCTCTCCGACCGTCGTCGGGCCCGCTTCAAAATCGAGCGTTTCCAGCATATCGCAATAGGCGAACGCCTCTTCTCCGACCGTCGCGCCCCCCGCCGGAAAAACGAGCGACCGCAACATTCCGCAACCGAAGAACGCCCTTCGGTCGAACGTCGTCGGGCCCGACGGCAAGTCGAGCGTTTTCATCCAACGGCAACCTTCGAACGCGGAGGCGCCGATCGTCGTTCCGCGCGCCTCCGGCGAAAAAGCGACCGATTCCAACGCGGTACAAAGAGCGAACGCTCCTTCGCCGACCGTTTTCAACGACGCCGGCAAACCGAGTTTCTTCAACGTTTTACAACTCGCGAACGCTCTTTCGGCGATCGTTTCCGTCCCGTTCGGAACGCGGTATTCGCTCCCTTCGCGCCCCGACGGATACGCGACGAGCGTCTTTCCGTCCGCGTTAAACAGGACGCCGTCGACCGCCCGAAACGCCGTCGAACCGGAAGCGACCGAAAACGACTTCAAGGATTCGCAACCGGAAAACGCGCCGACGCCGACCGTCGCCGTCGCCGCCGAAAGCGCGACCGTCTCCAACGCGACGCAACCGGAAAACGCGTTCGCGTCGATCGCCGTCAAACTCGGCGGCAAGTCGAGCGTTTTTAACGTTTTGCATCCAAGAAACGCTTTGCCGGCGATTCTTTCCGTCCCGTCCGGAACGCGGTATTCGGCGCCCTCGCGACCGAGCGGATACAAGACGAGCGTCTTTCCGTCCGCGCTAAAGAGAACGCCGTCGACCGCGCGAAACGTCGTCGAACCGGCGGCGACCGAAAACGATTTCAACGATTCGCAATTGGAAAACGCGTACTCGCCGAGCGTCGCCAACGACGCCGGAAGCGCGACCGTTTTCAACGCTTTGCAACTGGAAAACGCGCTCCGTTTTATCGTCGTCAACCCCTCCGGAAACTCGACCGATTCCAACGATTCGCAAACCCAAAACGCGTGCTCGTCGAGCGTCGTCAGAGCCGCCGGCAATTCGACGCTTTTCAACGCGCGCCCCCAAGAGAACGCGCTATGTCCGATCGTCGTCAAACCGTCCGGAAGCGCGACCGTCTCCAACGCGCAATCCTCAAACGCCCAGGCGCCCATTCGCGTTAACGCCGAGTTTTTCGGAAACTCGACCGTTTTCAACGCTTTGCAATGCCCGAACGCGCCGTCGCCGAGCGTTTCCAACGACGCCGGAAAAGCGACCGATTTCAACGCGAAACAACGGTCGAACGCGTCGTTTTCAATCGTCGTCAATCCCTCCGGAAACTCGACCGATTCCAGCGCGTAACAATTTCGAAACGCCTTTCCCCCGACGGCGACGACCGGTTTGCCGTCGACCTGCGCCGGGATTTGCGCCGACGTTATCTTTTTGTCCTTAACGCCGACGAGCGTCGCGCCGGTTGCGTCGAATTTCCAGTCGAACGCGTCGACCTGCGCCGACGCGCCCGCCGTCGAGAAAGCGAACGCCGCGAACGTCCCGAGCGCCGCCGCCCAAAACGCGTTCCGTCGTCTTTTCGTTTGCCGTTTCATCGTTCTTTTCTCCTTTTATTGTTCGCTCGCGCCCCCGACGGCGCGCCGCTCGTCGCCGTCGGGGGCGACGCGTTTCCTTTTATTCCTCCGGAGCGGCGCGGCGGAACCCGTTTCTTTCCGCGTATTTCGCCGCGAAGGAACCGTCCGGCGCGACGATCTTGAGGTCGTATTGCCCGCCGCCTTCGTCCAAATTCTCGAACGTCCCGCTCCCGATCTCCGCCAAACTCGCCGGAAGCGCGACGATTCCCAACGAATTGCAATTCCCGAACGCGCGGTAATCGAGCTTCGTCAACCCGTCGGCAAACTCGACGCGTTGCAACGCCGCGCAACCTTCGAACGCGGAGACGCCGACCGTCGTCGGGCCCGCTTCAAACGCAAGTTTTTTCAGCGCTTGGCAATAACCGAACGCGTCGCGCTCGATCGTCGCGCCCCCCGCCGGAAACGCGACCGATTTTAACGCGCCGCATCGGTAAAACGCCTTCTCGCCGATCGTCGTCTTCCCCGGCGGAAAAACAACCGATTGCAACGCCGGACGCTCGGCGAACGCTTGGTCGGCGATTCTTTCCGTCCCGTTCGGAACGCGATATTCGGCGTCGTCGCGCCCGAACGGATACGAGACGAGCGTCTTCCCGTCCGCGCTAAAAAGGACGCCGTCGACCGCGCGAAACGCCGTCGAACCGGAGGCGACCGAAAACGACTTCAACGATTCGCAGTTCGCAAACGCGCCGACGCCGACCGCCGTCAAAGTCGCCGGAAGCGCGACCGTCTCCAACGCGACGCACTCGTCGAACGCGTTCGCGTCGATCGCCGTCAAAGTCGGCGGCAAGTCGACTTTTTTCAACGTTTTGCATCTCCGAAACGCTTTGTCGGCGATTCTTTCCGTTCCGTTCGGAACGCGGTATTCGCCGCCCTCGCGACCGAGCGGATAAAGAACGAGCGTTTTCCCGTCCGCGCTAAAAAGGACGCCGTCGACCGCCCGAAACGTCGTCGAACCGGGAGCGACCGAAAACGATTTCAACGAGCCGCAAACGGCAAACGCGTGCTCGTCGAGCGTTTGCAAACTCGCCGGAAACTCGACCGTTTTCAACGCTTTGCAAGCGGTAAACGCGCTTCCTTTTATCGTCGTTAAGCCTTCGGGCAACTCGACCGCTTCCAACGATTCGCACCACCAAAACGCCGTCTCGTCGACCGTCGTCAACGACGCCGGCAATTCGACGCTTTTCAACGCTTGACAAAAAGCGAACGCGTTGTGTTCGAGCGTCGTCAAACCGTCCGGAAGCGCGACCGTTTCCAACGCGCGACAACCTTCAAACGCCCTGGCGCCCAAGCGCGTCAGCGCCGAGTTTTTCGGGAACTCGACCTTTTTCAACGCTTGGCAACGCTCAAACGCGCTTCCGTCGATCGTTGCCAAAGACGCCGGAAATTTGACCGATTTCAACGCGAAACAACGCTCGAACGCGCAACCGCCGAGCATCGTCAAACCGTCCGGCAACTCGACCGTTTCCAACGCGCGGCAATCTTGAAACGCGGCGTTTCCGATCGTCCGCGCCCCTTTCGGCAACTCGACCGTTTTCAACGCGCGGCAATCTTGGAACGCTATCTTTCCAATCGCGACGACCGGTTTGCCGTCGACCGTCGCCGGGATTTGCGCCGACGTTATCTTTTTGTCCTTAACGCCGACGAGCGTCGCGCCGGTTGCGTCAAATTTCCAGTCGAACGCGTCGACCTGCGCCGACGCGCTCGCCGTCGAGAAAGCGAACGCCGCGAACGTCCCGAGCGCCGCCGCCCAAAACGCGTTTCGTCGTCTTTTCGTTTGCCGTTTCATCGTTCTTTACTCCTTATTTTTCAACGTTTCCAACGCCTTCGTCGGTCGCTCCGCGCCCTCTTTTATTTCTCCGGCGCGACGCGTTTCATTCGGTTTTCCTCCGCGTATTTCGCCGCGAACGAACCGTCCGGCGCGATCAGCCGCAAGTCGCGCTTCGGATTGGGATCGACGTCAAAATCGATCTCAAACGCTTCGCCGCCGACGTTCGTCAAACTCGCCGGAAGTTCGACCCTTTCCAACGCCAAGCAGTTGTAAAACGCTTGGGCGCCGAGCGTTTCCAAGCCCTCCGAAAACGCGATCCGTTCCAAGCCGCACCAAGAAAACGCGCCGACGCCGACCGTCCGCAAACTCGCCGGAAACTCGACCCGTTTCAACCCGCTCTCGCCGAACGCGTCCGCGCCGATCGCCGTCAGCCCCGACGGGAACTCGACCGATTTCAAGCGCCTAGTTTGGTAAAACGCGCGGTCGCCGATTCGTTCCGTCCCGGGCGGAACGCGGTATTCTCCGCTTTCGCGCCCCGGCGGATACGCGACGAGCGTTTTCCCGTCCGCGCTAAAAAGGACGCCGTCGACCGCCCGAAACGCCGTCGAATCGGGAACGGTCGAAAACTCGCGCAACGCCTCGCAACGATAAAACGTCTTGTCGCCAAGAGCCGTCGCGCTTTTCGGCCAAACAACGCGTTTTAACGACGCGCACCCCCAAAACGCTTGGTCGCCGAGCGCCGTCAAACCGTCCGGAAGCTCGACCGTTTCCAACGCGTCGCAACCCCAAAACGCGCGGTCGCCGAGCGTCGTTAAACCGTCCGGAAGCGCGACCGTTTTCAACGCGTCGCAATCGTGAAACGCCGCCTCGCCGAGCGTCGTCAAACCGTCCGGAAAGGCGACCGTCTCCAACGCGTCGCAATTTTGGAACGCCGCCTCGCCGATCTCCGTCAAACCGTTCGGAAGCTCGACCGTTTTCAACGCGTCGCAACCGCCAAACGCCCCCTCGCCGATCTCCGTCAAACCGTTCGGAAGCTCGACCGTTTTCAACGCGTCGCAACCGCCAAACGCCCAAGCGCCAATCTTTTCCGTTCCGTCGGGAACGCGGTACGACTCGGCGTCGCAAAAACGGGGATACCGAACGAGCGTTTTGCCGTCCGCGCTAAAAAGAACGCCGTCGACCGCTCGAAACGTCGTCGAACCGGGAGCGACCGAAAAGGTCTCCGCGCGAAGACCGCCCGCGTTTTCCACCGTCGTCAAAGTCGCCGGGATTTCCAACGTCGAAAACGCGCAACCGCCGAGCGCCCGCTCGCCGAGCGTCGTTAAATTCGCCGGAAGCGCGACCGTTTTCAACGCGACGCAAGCGGAAAACGCCTCCTCGCCGAGCGTCGTTAAGCCGTCCGGAAGCGCGACCGTCTCCAACGAGCGGCAAGCGTCAAACGCCCAGGGCCCGATTTGCGTCAACGCCGAGTTTTTCGGGAACTCGACCGTTTTCAACGCTTTGCAAAGCTCGAACGCGCATCCGCCGATCGTTTCCAACGACGCCGGAAACTCGACCGTTTTCAACGCGAAACAACGGTTGAACGCGCTGTTTCCAATCGTCGTCAAGCCCTCCGGAAACGCGACCGTCTCCAACGCGCGGCAATCTTGGAACGCTAAGTTTCCGATCGCGACGACCGGTTTGCCGTCGACCTGCGCCGGGATTTGCGCCGTCGTTATCTTTTTGTCCTTAACGCCGACGAGCGTCGCGCCGGTTGCGTCGAATTTCCAGTCGAACGCGTCGACCTGCGCCGACGCGCTCGCCGTCGAGAAAGCGAACGCCGCGAACGTCCCGAGCGCCGCCGCCCAAAACGCGTTTCGTCGTTTCTTCGTTTGCCGTTTCATCGTTCTTTTCTCCTTATTTTTCAACGTTTCCGACTTCCTTCGCCGGCTATTCCGCGACTTAACGTTGCCGTCGTTTGACGTTATTTTAGCGAAGCGGCGACGCGGCGTCAAGTAAATTCCCGGAAAAAAACGCCAAAATTTCCCCCCAACGCCCGCCGCCCCTGTTAATAAGGGGAAAAGTCGCGACGCGTCAAGAAACGAAAAAGCGGCGTTCGAAAAGAAAACCTCTCCGAAACGCCGCGACGCGTCATTCGCACTCGACGAGAATCCGGAACCCGACGTCGTTTTTCAAGACGCGAGGCCCGCAAACGTCCGGTTCGCGAACGGTCGGCTTGTTCGTCGACCAGCGTTCGCCGACGAGTTCGCGCCCCGCGACCGGCCCGCCGTCGGCAAGGAGCCAAGCGAACTTGTCGTCGTTCCAGGTTCCATATCGCCAATCGGCGGTTATCTCGGCGACGTTGCCGCGCAGGTCGTAAAGCCCCCAAGCGTTCGGTTGGAACGAACGAACCGGAGCGAGGCGCGCGAACCCGTCGTCGACTCGCGAAACCGGTTTCGTAAAGCCGAACGCCCGTTCGAGCGCGGCGTCGGCGACGTTTTCAAACGTTTTCGACCTCCGAAGCGCCTCGTCCGCCGCCTCGACCGACGGCGCGTCCGCCGTTCGAGCGACCGCGTATTCGCCGACGCTCGGAAGCCGAATCGCGAGCCCGGTCTTTTCCCGCGCCCAAGCGCAGAACGCGTCCGCCGCCTCCGGAGCGACGCAAGTCGCCGGATAATCGTCTTTTATCTCAAAACCCGGGGTCTTCCAACTAAGCGACGTATCGTCGCCGCGCCGCCAAGACGGCTTGTCGATTTGGAACCCGGTCGCCTCGACGAACGCGCGGAACGCTTCGACGGTCGTCTCCGTTTCGAGGAGCCAAAAACCGCGTTCGGCGCCGAGCGTCGGACGGAGCGCGTTCCCGGTCTCGAACGTTCGCGGCGGACAGTATCGGAACGCGAACTCGACGCCGTCGATCTCGAACGTTCGACGCTCGCCCGGCGCCGCGCCCGGTTTCCAACGTTCGCCCGGCGTTTCCTCGCGCTCTCCGGCGTCGAGCGCCAAGACGAGTCGGAAACCGGACGCCCCGACTCGGTTGGAGTTCAAACTCCTTTCCGGAAGGACGGGCGACTTTCGCGCCGGAACGCCGCCGGTTTCGCGCAAGTCGGTCGCGGCGACGTTCGCGTTCCCGCCTTTCGCGCCCTCCGGCTCGAAAATCCGAATCCGCGCGAGCGGCGACGACGACGGTTCGTCGGCCAAGTCGAGAACTTGAAGCGGGCCCAATTTGACGTTTTGCCTTTCGTTGCGCATAACGCTTCCCAAGTAACGTTCGACAATAGGCCAATAATCGCCCCAACGCTCGACGCCGCACAACTCGCCCGCGTTGCCGAACGTATCGTAAAGCCCCCAAGCGTTCGGTTTAAAGGAACGAACCGGCGCGAGCGCGAGAAAACCGTCTTCCCAATAAGTCGGGTCGTCGACGTCGGGGTCGAAGACGTAACCGTCGCTCCAACGCTTGGTTTCGGCCCAAACGTTCCCGAATTCGCGCGCTTTTTTCGGGTCGTTCCCGAACGGATAGTCGGTCGACGTTCCGGCGCGACGGGCGTACGTCGCTTCGGAGCCGCTCGGCAAACGGAACTTGAACCCTCGCGGCGCGACGCCGAGCGCGTTCAAGCGTTCGATCAACCGGAACGCGCTTCGATAATACGCGACGAGTTTCGGCTCGTTCGGGTTCTCGACCGGCGCTCCGTCCCATCCTTTTTCCTTGCCGCAAACCGCCTCCCACATTCGCCGCGTCAACTCGGTTTCGAGCGTCCAAAAACCTTGCGTAAAGGTCGCTTTCGCAAGCGTTCCGTCTTCTTTGGCGACGGTCGTTTCCCCCGGCGGACAGTACCGAAACGCGTATTCGACGCCGCCGACGTCGAGCGTTTTGCGGTCGCCCGCCTTCAAATTCGCCCAATCGTCCCAAGCGACGTCGACGTTTTGCGCCGCGAGCGCCTTCTCTTGCTCCAACGCCGTTTGAAGCATCCGTTCGCGAAGCTCTCGCCGCTCTTTTTTCATTTCTTCCGGCGTCTCGACGGGCGCGCGGGCGTCCGTCCATAAAACGCGTTCCTCCGGCGTCGCGGCGCCGATTTTCGCCAACGCGAGCCGGAACCCGTACGCCGTTTCCTCGGCGACTCCCCGGTAATACGGCTCCGTCCCGCGATAGTGAATTTTATCGCGCGGCCAAGACGCCTCCTTCGGGGAAGAGGTCGCGCCGTCCGCCTGCAGTCCGCGAAGGGTAAAACCGTCTTTCGCCGCCTCTTCGTCGGAAGGATAAGAGGTCGAATAGAACGAATCCAAACGCCATTCCGCCGCGTTGCCGACCGTATCGTAAAGCCCCCAAGGGTTCGGCGAATACGAGCGAACCGGCTTCGGCGTTCCCGCGCGCCGCGCCCCGTTCGGCTCGGGCGGCGGTTGAAGGTTGGCCTGAGAAAGATCCGGCTCGTCGCCCCAATAAAACGCGGTCGTCGTTCCGGCGCGGGTCGCGCATTCTCCCTCGGCGAAGGTCGGGAGCCGAAACTCGAAACCGTCGGGCGCGACGCCGAGCGCGTTCAAATCGCTCGCGAAACGTCGGCAGTCGAACCAATCGACGTTTTCGACCGGCAATTCCGCGAAGTCGACGCCGCGAAAATTTTGCCCGTTAAGCCTTTTCGCCAAAACGCCGGTAATCGCGTAAGCGCTCGGGTTCGTCCCCATAATCGCCGTCCATTGCCGCTGCGTCGTTTCGGTCTCGGCGATCCAAAAACCCTCCGACGCGACGATTTCGGCGCGACGCGTCGAAGCGTTCTCCGTCGCCGCCGGATACGTCCCGGGCGGACAGTACCGAAACGCGAACTCGACGCCGCCGATTTCGAGCGTTTTGCGGTCGCCCGCTTTCAGATTCGCGACGTCGTCCCAAGCGAACGACGTTTCCGCGTCGCTCGGCGCGACCGCCGCCGTCTCTTGCGCCGCGACGAACGTTTCCGCCGTCGAAAGAAGCGCCGCCGGAATCGCAAGCGCCGCCGCAAGCGTCGCGACGCGCCGTTTCTTCGTTCGTTTCATTGTCGTTTCTCCTTATTTTACCGATAGTTAAGAGCAATCGCCGTTTTTTTTCTCTCTCGGTCGAGGCCGCGACTTTTTGTCATTTTAACAAACGGAAAACGCGACGTCAAGTAAAGTTCCAAGAAAGCGACAAAATTTAACGAAACCGCCCGCCGACGTATTATCAATAAGTAAAAAGTCGCGGCCAAGAAACAAAAAACGCGGCGTCCGAAGAGAAAACCTCTCCGAAACGCCGCGCTTTTCGACTTTACTCGCGAACCGACGGTAAAGTTCGCGTCGATTCGCTCTTTTCAACGAACGGCCTCCGCCGTTAAGTCGTCGGCTCTAAAATCAGAACCAACCGCCGTACCTCACGAGGAAACCCGCCGCG
>JAFSFF010000294.1 GCA_017435375.1 Thermoguttaceae bacterium | reverse complement strand
CTCTTGCATCGCTTAGGTTCCTTTCCGTAATGCTCGGTTTGGCGTTAGGTTAAATTACATCAAGTCGTCCCGGCGTCGCCCTTGCCTTCGTCCGTGAGGAGATACGGATGCGTCCCGGTCTCGTCGGTCGCGTTGGCGATTTTCGTATCAAACGTGTCGTACCAACCGATGTAACGAGTCAGAGCGAACTTCGCGCTAACCTTGACGATGTCTTCCAGCGGTTCGGAACGCGTGCAGTCGGTAACGCAACCCCAGAACCACGCGCCGTTTCCTCCTTCGGTGAACGCGCCGATGCGGAAGATGTCGCGGTTGATCGCGGCTTGTTGCAGCTTATAGGAGACCGGTTCGACGGTCGATTCGTCGTCGTCCAACTCTTCGAAGAGGAGTTCGGCGTCCAACGACAGTTCGTTGAAGACCGGAAGGGCTTCTTTCCATTGCCCCGAGCGACGCGAAGAGGTGTCGATCGTGGACGAAGTGAAGTTGGTCGTCACGTCGCGCGACGTGTCGCCGATCTCCGGTTTCGCGTCGCCGTTGAACCAGAAGATCATGAACCCGTTGTTCCCGACGCTGTAATTTTTCACGTCGGCGGGCCAGTTGGTTTTGTCGATTTTGGCCATAGTCTCGTCTCCTATTAACCGTTAAAAAAGGATGCTATCGCCCGCTCCGACTGAATCAGAGCGGAAGACATGAACGGACGCGGCGAGATAACCGCGTATTCGCTGAATTTGCCGTAGAGGATTTCCTCGTTCTTGCGAGCTTGCGTTAACTGTCGCTCCGAACGTAACTTAGAATAAACGACGTCGCGCGTCTTCCCTTTGAAGTCCTTGATCTTCTTCGAACCTTTGCCTCGTCTTAACGAAACGGGCCCGGGCTCGCCGAGCCGCAATTTGCCGACGCGCTTATTGACGATCCGGCTGCGTCCGCCGTGTTCCAAGACTCGCGGAGCGACGCCGGCGCTAAGCGCGTCAAAACGTCGCAACGCGCCCGCGACGGCGCAAACTCGATTGGAGTCGACTCCGGACGCGATCATTTGGCGCAGTTTGCCGGTGTGAGAATGAGGGCGCGCGCCCGGTTGAGACGGACGGCGTTTTTTGTAAATGGAGCGTCGGGCGACTTCGGCGACGTAAGCGCCGGAACGCGACAACGCGCGACGCTCCTTTTTAAGCAAGGCGGCGACGACCGGTTTGCGGTCGAAGAAAATCCAAGTCTTAGGAATCGTCGCGTTAATTTGCATTCGCTACGCCGTCCTCCGTTTTCGCGTCGAGAAACGTCCCGCGTATTTGCAAGACACGATAGAAACGAACGTTCGCGACTGGTCGAGCGTTTCGCCGTGAAACGGATAGTAGTCGCAACTTTGCTGTCGATAAGGGCCGACGTCCAAACGCGTTAGGTAATTCGCGACGCGGTCGGCCCAAGCTCCGACCGCCTTGACGGCCGACTCGTGCGTGTCGCCGCTTTTGAGTTTGTATTGAATCTCGACGTCGACGGCGAGCGTTCGAAGTTGCGACGCCCTGTCGAGCCGTTCGCGAACTTCGCTGTGCGGACAAACGTAAATCGCGAGGCCGTCGGAAATTTGTTCGACCTTCTCTTTGAAGAGCGCGCGATACTCGGCCCGCGCGGGAACGATTCCGGCGTCGGTAATCGCCTTGGCGATCGTTTCCGCAAGTCTCGACAGTTCTTGGCTTACAGGTTCGCTCATTGAACAAGTTGCGTGTGAACGCGCAAAACTTTGAAAGTGGAGTCGACGAAAATGAAACTCCGACCGTCGAGCTGGTTGGCGACTTCAAATTCTTTTCCGTCGCAAAAAATCCGGTCGCCGGAGTCGGGAAGGAAGGGAAGATACTTGGTCTCGATAATGAAGTCGAAATTCGACGTGCCAAGATCGGCTTGCGCGTCGATCAATTCTTGACCGGCGCGACCGACGATCGTTTTGATCGGATAGGTTCGAGAATCCTTTTGGTAAACGGCGTCGACGGCGGCCGCGTCGCTCAAACTTTGCGCGAGCCATTCGAGTCCGTTTAAGAAAAAGTTAGCCATAACTTCGCTCCTTCTAAGAAGTTATGGTAACACAAAAAAGAAAGAATCGTTTAAGATTTTTCGCTAAAAAGAAAGCCGCCCCGAACTCGCGACGATTAAACTTGGCGGCGTTCGATTGAACCGGAAGCAACAATTTAATCGCGGTCGGGGCGGCGAGTCGTCTTGTCGACGACCTCTCCTGTTACGCGGTAACGCTCAGCGCGCTCGCGTACGGAACAAGCATCGTCGGAACGACGGCGGCGGTTTCGTCCGCGTCTTCGACGGCGAACCCGAACAGGTCGCCGCCGGAAGTCGCGGCGACGCCGTCGGCGACGTAAACCGGCGCGCCGACCGTAAACTTCGTCCCGGACTCTTTCGGGATTTCGTAAAACCCGACGACGTCGACGGCGCCCAAATGATTCGGCTCGATCACGTGTCCGACGACGCCGATCAAAGAACCGATCTTAACGATCGTTCCCGGCTCGACGCGTTCCGTCGGACGGTATTTAAGGCACACGCCCTTTTGCAGATAATTCGTTTCCATTAAAGTTCTCCTTGTTTACGCGATCATTCGGCGGATTGCATGAAGACGGCGCCGCGGTAATCTTGCGGGCTAACGCCGAAGTAGTAGTACCCGCGATATTCCAACCCGCGCGTGTTGAACGACGCGTCTTGTTGTTCGATCACCGGTTGTTCTTGGCCTTTGAGGAACGCGACGTCGATCACCGGAACGTAACTCGGGTCGCCGAACAAATACCAGTTTTTGGCGGACGCGTTCGGGAAGCGGGCGTTGCTAAGGTACGGAACGGTAACGACCTCGTATTGCCCGGCGAACGGGTTGTACGTTCCGACCGGGGTCGCGGACGTTTGATTAAGAACCGTCGAGTTCATCAAGTTCAACGCCTTGACTTTAAGGGCCGGCGGCACAAGGAGATACTTTCCTTGTTGCATAATCGATTGACCGTCGAACGACGTTTGAGTTTCGATGAGCGTCGACGCGGTCGTCAACGTTTCGATACTCAGGTCGGTCGGAGCGGAGTCGGTTCCTTGAACGTAGTTGGCGTTTTCTTCGCAGAAGAGTTTGCGCGCGATTTTCTTTTTAACGTCGACGACGATTTCCGGGTTGCTCATCAGCGTCGAGAAGACGTGATAGTTCAGCGTTTCCGCGGCGCCTTGACCGAGTCGTTTCGGCATGACTTGCAACGCGTTGAGATCGTCGTTAACCATTTGTTTATAGGTCAACGAAAACGCGAGCCCGTAGCTCTTGACTTCGTTCGTGAATTCCGCTTCGCCGAACTTCGCGTGTTGAATGTCGTTCGAGTCTTCCGGCAACTCTTTGTACATGAAATCGCCGCCGACTTGATACGTAGACACCGGCTTGAAGTCGGTCGTCGACGTTACGGAGCAGATCGTCCGCCACATCTCCGGGACCGTATCGTACCCGGCGCGCAACGACTTATTGACGACGTTGCGGAAAATTCGGTCGAGGTTCGACGTGGTGAACGCGGCTTGGACGAACGAGCGGTCGCTCAAATCGTCTTTGTAAACGTGCGCGCCCAACGCTTCCGCGAACACGTCGCGGAAACACAACAGTTTGTGCCGACGGTCGTCGGCGCGGTTAAGCGTTTCTTCGTCGTAATATTTTTGAGCTTCGTTCGAGCCGAGAACCGTCAAGACGATCGACGCTTCCAAAGCCTTTTCGTTCATATTTCGCATCGCGGGTTGTCCTTGTTTGGGAACGGAGTTTTGAATACCGGCGTCGTTGCGGGCGGCCCGCAGCGCTTGCGCAAATTTAGCGGCCTCCCAACCTTCTTCGATCGCTTGCGCTTTCATTTCTTCGTAACCGGCGGCGTCGAGCGAGTTAATCGCGGCGATTCGACGGTCTTCTTTGAGCCGGTTCTCGGCGGAAATCGTCGAGCGTCGACTCGCGGCGTTCGTCTTCGCGGCGGGTTTCTTCTTCGTCGCTTTCGTTTCGTCTTCTTTTTCCTCCGTTTCCGGCTCGGGCTCTTCCGGCTCTTCCTCCGGAGCCGGGCGCGCGGCCTCGACTTGAACCGGCTCGGCGGTCTCGGTTTCGACTCCGTCCAATTCCGCTTCGGCTTGGACGTCGTTTTCGACGGCTTGTTCGACGTGTTCTTGACGATCGTCGTTTTTAGTCATGGCGTTCATTTCTCCCTCTTCTTTTTGAGACGCGACGATCGCGCTCGTTTTCGAGTCGGCGCCAAGGTCGCAAAACGAGATTTCACACAATTCAAATTCGGAAACGTAACACAAAGGGCCTTTGAAGTTTTTGCCGTTCGCCTTAATCGTTCCGCCTTCTTCGACCCAAGTCGTTTTGAGCGGGCGCCCTCCGACCGACGCTTGCCACGGAAAACCGTTTCTCGCGGAAGACACAATGTCGCGCGAATATTCGGTGTCGCGACTGAACACGCCGTCGGCCTGCAAGACGCCGTCTTTAACGTAAACGCGATTCGCATGCCCGACGCCTTTGTCTCCGTCGTGATTCATGCGAATCGGCGTAACCTTATTCAAACATTTGATTCCCGACAGTTCGATAACGACGGGGTCGAACCAGTTGCACGGAACCATCGCCGCGCCCGTGTACGCGTTGAGATGGAATTTCGGAAGTCCTTGCGCCGGTTTAGGATTGGATTCGTCCGTCGCGGCTTCAAGCGCGAGAGGCGCGGCGTCCGCCGCGATTTCCGACGCGGCGGCGGACTCGTTCGACGCGACGATTCCCGTCGAATCGTCGACGAACGAAAACCCGGCGTCCGCGTCGCTTAAAACGATATATTCTGGGCTCTTAATCATTCTTTTCCTTTCAAGTAGCCGACGTCGATTCCAAGACTTTTCAAGATTTCGCGTTCCTTGGCGAGCGCTTCGTAATGTCGTTGCGGATCGATTCCTTGTTTTGCGACTTCGCGAGCGATCGTCGTAACGCCGGACGCCAACCGACGGTATTGCGCGGTCGCTTCTTTCGCCGGGTCGACGTGCGGGAAGCCGTCCCAAAACCATCGCGCGGCGGGAATTCGACCGTCGGCCTTCCAGCGCCCCGGATTGAACGGTCGGGCGGGGTCGCCTTTAAGGTAAGTTTGCTCGTACCAGCGTTCGAAGACCTTGCGCAAGACGCGCGTTTCGCACGAAGCGCGCTCGACTTCGATCGACCGATGGTAGATTTGGTAGTCGAGGCGCCCGGACGCGTAGTTGTGCTTCGACGAGTCGCCCGCGATGATATTCACCGGAACGCAAAAGCACCGGGCGATCTCCGCTAGAATTTCCCGTTTGAATTCGGCGTAAGTCGTCGTCGGCTGTTCGGGTTTCACTTGTCCTAATTTCCAGCCTTCCGGCAACGCCGACGGCATATTGCGCCGGAGATGCACCGGCTGGAACGGCGTTTTGTTTCGCATCACGCCGTCGAGCGCGGGGGAATCGGTGTAGATGACGATCGGGAAATTCGCCGCCGTCTCCGCAGCGTCGACCGTCGCGGCGGTGTACCGACGGAGCATGTAGAACATCATCAAGGCCGGGGCGAATTCCGTAACGCCTCGATGCTGTCCGGGCCGATCTTCTCGATACCAATGCACGATCGACGACGCGGGAATCTTCACGTAATCGTCGCCGTTCGTTCTGTTCGACGCGCCCGGGTGATCTTTGAGAACGTAATACTCGACGGGATCGCCGTATTCGTTGACCTCGATTCCGTCGACGTCGTCGTACTTCGCGACGCTTAACGGCGTCCCGATTTGCTCGGATTCAAGAAATTTAACGTTGAACTTCGACCGGTGTTTGAGCGTTTTGTCTTTGTAAAAAACTCCGAACGTCTCGCCGTCGACCATTTTCGCGACGCGAGCCGTTCGGAGTTTTTCGGCGAAATTGATTTCGTTCGACCATTCGAGAAACGACTTTTCAATCTCCGCCGCGTCGGCGACGCTTTCGTCGACGTTGACGCGCGGGCCGCGCCCGATCGTGTCGCTCGCGACAATAAGCGTCAGGCCGCGAGCGTAAGAGTTGTTGGCGACTTCTTTGCGAGCGAACTCGCGCAACCGATTGCGCGTCGCCGGATTATTGGAGGCGTCGGCGTTGCGCCCGTCGCAATTGACGAACATTTCGCGCGTGTACGGCGTCAGCTGCGCGGCGTCGTACCGGACGAATTCTAAAAAACCGCCCCCCATGGAATCGCTTAACGCGGAAAAGTCCGCGCGTTCCGTCGGCGTCGCGTCTTTTGCGGCGGCGGGAGGGGCGTCTATGCGTTTAACGGGAAGGCGATTTGTCAACTCCACACGTCCGGTCGGGCGAAACGCCCTTGGCTAATCGCGGAAAAAGGATCGGAGCCCGCGTCGATCTTACCGATAAACTTCACGGCGTCGACGATTTCGTCGAGCGGTCTCGACTCGATTTCGCCCGCGTCGTTCTTCGCTCGTTCGGGCGTTTTGATCGCTTCGTACAAAATATTTAACGCGTCGTTTCGGTCCATCGGCGGGGCTCCTTTAACGAAAGTCGATTAAGGATTTAACGTCAATTATAATAGTTTTCAAGATTTCCGACAAAAAAATCCAAAAACTCTTTCGCTTTCGCGGCGCATTTTTCCGACGCGGACGCCGCGTCGCCGAGCCCGTCGAACCGAACGAAGAAGACGCTTTCGGAACACGCCTTCTTTTTCCAATTCGCCAAGTAGTCGAACGTATATTGGGCGAACCCCAACCGGTCGACGTCGCGCTCGTCGGGAAAGAGTTCGTCGTCCGTTCGCTTGCGTTCGGCGACGCGCTTCGCGATCGCTTGCGCGGAATCGGTTAAAACGATATTGCAATCGTAAAAATGCGGCAAGTCGGCGTCGGCGAGATCGCCGCGTCGCTGGCAAACCCAATAAGAAAAAAACGATCGGTCGAAAAGCGTAAGGACGCGATCGAACCCCGGGAAACTTCGTTCGACCGACTGCGCGGCGACAAGGGCCGCCGCGTTCGCCAGCGCCATGTACGCGTCGAGCGTTTCCTTGCTCGTCAGTTTGATCGAATCGAGAAAGTCGTACGCTTCGTACAACGTTTTCGCGCTCTCGTAATTAACCGCCCCTTCGAGCGGACGAACGGGCGAAACGATCGCGACGCCGACGTTCAAGCCGAACTTGTCGTAACAGTAGGCCGCGCAATGCTTCTTCAACTCGTTAATAAACGTCGTTTTACCGACCCCGTCGACTCCGTCGACGCTAATTAAATGGTTAATCGTCATCGCGTTTCTCCGTCGTAAAAAGTAAACGTCCACGGCCGATGCGAAAGCGCGACGGCGTCCGTAAATAAAACGTTGGCCGCGAACGTCGACGAATCGTCGTCGCAGGCTTGCCAAAACTTCGCGGCGTTCGTCGCGACGCGCTGGAACGCGACGAGCGACCAAACCGCCCAACCTCCCGCGACTTCCGGGGGAACGAACGCCGCCGCGACCAACGCGACGCCGACGACGCTTAACGCGGCGGAGCGTCGGAGTCGTCGTTCGTCGACGCGCCCTTTCGACGCCGCGACTCGCGCCGTTAGCGCCGCGAAAACCGCGACCGTCGCCGCGACCCAAACGGCGGGCGTCCCCGGACGCGACGCTTCCGCCGCCGAAAAGATCGCCGCGAAACCAAGCGCGAGCGCGCCGAGATTGATCGCGGCGACGACTTCGGTCCATCGTTTAAAACGGCAAGACAAAACCGCGATATGCTGCGCCGTCGCCCCCAAAATAGCGGCTAACGGCAAAAGACAAATCGCGCCGAACGGACGCGCGAACGCGAACGCGGCCAAGCGGTCGCCGACCGCGCCGACCGTCGTTAGAATCGCGACGGCAAACAACGCGGAAAGCGCCGTCGCTTTTGCGAACGAAGCGACGAACGCCGCTTCGTTCGGCTGAATCGTTCGGTTCATCGCGCGCCTCCTCTAATTTCGCGGAACGCTTTCGCCGCGCAAGGGAAACGCTCCGCGACAAGATCGACCATACGCCGCGCGTATCGCCGGATTTCCAACTGCGCCGCTTCGTCTCCTCGCAACGTCGCGAAATGAAAGACTTCGCGAAGATTCGCCGTCCAGTACGCGTCGGCGATCAGCGTTCCGGGCGCGTCGATCCGCGCCTGTTCGCGAGCGACCCCGAGCCCGATTCGCCAACGATAGACTTCGACCCAAGTTCGGTGATTCGCTTCGAGATTTTTCGTCAACGCCGTTTGAACCTCGTCGGGAAGGGGAAGACCCCGCGCGTCGCGCCAAACCTTCGGAACGAAAAACTCGAATTCCGGATTCGACGAATACCGAAGCGACGACTCGTTGATACTCGCCAAGCGATGCCGAAGCCATTGTTTCCAAATCGTGTTCGGAATCTTGACGCGAAACTTAACGACGGCTTGCTCGAACGGCGTCCAATGCTCGCGTTTCATCAAGTTGTAAACGAGCGTTTCCGTCGTCGACTTACGCGGGCCCTTTCCGGCGTTGTACGAAATTCGCGCCGCGTCGGCGATCGCGTCGTCCGTTCCCATCGAATCGAGAATTTCCAGCGAGCAGAATTTCCCGTTCTCCTCCAACTCGTAAAACTCGTCGAGAAAAAAATCTTCCTTAATCATCTTACTTTCCTTTCCGTTAACCGTGCTTCACGCGCATCGATTCTTCCGCGCGCTTGGCGTCGTTGAATCGTTCGAGCCCCCCGACAAGATAACCGGTAATGCGACGTATCCGTTCGAACGGTTCGCGTTCCGTTTCGCGCCGACCGCACCGCGGACAAACGACGCCGTCGATTACTCCGGAGTAACCGCACTTCGCGTCTCGGTCGATCGGGTGGTTGATCGCGCCGTACCCGACGCCTCGCTCCATCATATAAAGAACAATTTTTTCGAACGCCGCCAAATTCCGACCGGGGTCGCCGTCGAGTTCGACGTAAGCGATGTGCCCGGCGTTTGTCAACGCGTGATACGGGGCTTCGAGTTCGATTTTACGCGCCGCCGTCGTTTTGTAATAGACCGGAATATGGAAGGAATTCGTATAATAGTCTTTGTCGGTAACCCCCTCGACGACGCCGTAACGCTCGCGGTCGAGCTTTACAAACCGCCCGGAGAGCCCTTCGGCGGGAGTCGCGAGGAGCGTGTAGTTGAGTTTCTTTTCTTGCGAAATCGCGTCGAGCTTAGCTCTCATTAACCCGATCAACTTCAAGCCGAACGCGTTCAGCGTTTCATATTCTCCGTGATGCCCCCCGAACAACGCGAACAACATCTCCGCGAGCCCGATGAACCCGACCGAAAGCGTCCCGTGCGACAGGATAGGACGCAACGACTCTTCGTCGTTCAACGTTTCCGCGCCGAGCCAACAATTCTGCCCCATTAAAAACGGATAATTCTTCTTGCTTCGGGCGCATTGCAACTCAAAACGATGATACAGCTGTTCCGCGCAAGCGTCGACAAGCGGTTCGACGCGCTCCCAAACTCTATCGAGTTGCGCCTGCGAGACGACGCCCGCTTCTTTGCCGTTGAACAGCGGGTCGTTTCTCAGTTCAAGCCCGACGCGCGGAAGGTTGATCGAAGTGAAACTCAGGTTGCCTCGTGAAAATGCGATTTCATTCTCAAGGTCGTAAACGTTTCCGATAACGCGGGTACGACAGTTGTGCGAATTGATTCCCGAAACGTCGAACCGGTCGCTTTCCGTTTCGACGCAATAGCTCGATTCGCCAAGCGTCTCGAGTTTTTCGATTTTGGTTAGCTTCAAAAACGGCGGTGTAATCGTCTTTTTATCGCGCGGCGAACAAGCGCTTCTCTTTTTACTTGAAACAATGGATTCCCAAATCTCTTTCGTGAGAGCGAAATTAACTAAATACCGAATATTATTAGGTTTCGATTTCGCGTAGCGGTTGCAATAAATCTTGCAAGGAATCCCGAGGGACTGGGCGAGAGCGGCTTGTTGCAGGGCAAGTTCGCGATTCGTGCTTCCGAGGTTGACAATACATTTTTTATTAACGTATCCGTCGGCATCGATCATACCGCAAAGAAACTTCACGCGACATTCTTTCGTAAGCGCAAAAATGTCGACGGGAATACGCCGCTCGATTTTATTGACTCCGCCGAAGATATTCGCAAGCCATTTCTTATGTTGAGCGAACTCGCCGACGGATTTCACATCGTAATATTTTCCTTTGGAGCCGCGTTCGCGTTCGACAATTTTGCTGTCGAGGCAAAGGTTTTCTTTCAATACTTCGCAAAACTTATCGACGACGTCGCGTTCGTCCAACCCCAGACTAACGCAAAGCGAAGACTTGTAACAACCGTCGCAAAGAATAACTCCCAACGCCCACGCCGTGTCCGGAGGAATGGCGTTTATCGCTTCCTCTTCTTTAATATGATATTGCGACCACACGGCGGGAACCGCGTCGCCAAGTTCCATATCGCGAACGAGCGTTCGTCCTTTGCCTTCGACCGGAAGCGCGTGATCTTCCGTAAGATAAAGCGAGCGTCCATTCTCAAACGTAACCCGCGTCCAGTCCCCCTTGTCCGGATTCTTAACGAGGCGATTAACCTTGACAAACCCGTCGGACGACGAGTCGTAGATTTCAACGCCGTCGACGTCGAAGTATTCCGAAACGCCGAAAGTTTTCACGTCGTTCGTTTCGGCGACGCGTTTCCAAAAACGCCCGACGCTCTCTACGAATAAGTCCCCGTTGATTCGGTACGTTACCACTTCCGTTTCGCCTAGGCACCCCATGTAAGCGATTTCCGTTTCCGGACGCCCCGCTTCGTAGTAGCGCAAGTTGTACGGCGCGTCTTGAAACGAGAAATTCGGGAACATCCGTTTCGCGCTAACTTTGCAAGCGAGCTTAAACAAATCGTAATTCGGCGAGCCTTCCTCGGCGTTGACGCCTTTCTTGACGCGGAAGATATGAATCGGAAAGATCGGCGTTTCGCCGTTTCCAAGCCCCGCGTCGAGCGCGTTCAAAATCGATTTAATTACGATGCGCCCAGCCGCCGACGCGTCGGTTCCGTAGTTGATCGAAGAGAAGGGGACTTGGGCCCCGGCGCGACTGTGCATCGTGTTGAGATTATGAACCAACGCTTCCATCGCTTGAAACGTATCGCGTTCCGTTTGTTCCGTCGCGATTCGAATCGCTTTGGCGCGCAACTTCTGCAAAGCGGTCTTATCGGGAAACTCGCGTTCGAAGAACCCGCCGAGGTATTTCAATTCCGCGCCGTACCAATACGCGCTCGCGTCTTGGTCGAGCGTTAAGGTTTGCTTCTCTTCGTCGCGCAAAATCGACCAAACGCGCTCGACCGAGTCGGCGACGTCGTTAAACGTTCGCTCTTCCGAAACGGCGCCCGCAAGCATCTTGACGAGCGCGTCGAAATAGTTTTTGCGAAACGTTTTATCGACGTAAGGCGCGAGCCCGTAATCGAAATTCGGGACCGATTGTCCGCCGTGTTGATCGTTTTGATTCGACTGAATCGCGATACACGTCAACGCTGCGGCGGTTCCGATCGAGTTCGGTTCGCGGATACGCCCGTGTCCCGTGTCGAATCCGTCGGCGAGAAGTTTCGCAATATCGATCTGACAACACGTCGTCGTGAGCGAATAAAAATCGAGGTCGTGAATATGGACGTCGCCGTTCCGATGGAGTTCGGAATATTTTGGCGGAATGACGCGCGAAAGATAAAACTCTTTCGTCGTCTCGGAACCGACCCTTAGCATTTGCCCCATCGACGCGTCCCCGTCGATATTGGCGTTCTCTCGTTTAAGATTGTAATCCTTCGACGGCTTAATCAGAATATCGCCGACGGTTTGGAAGAAATTGTTCATGAAAAATCTCCTTGGATAAAATCGCGGGAGCGCTTATTTTACCAAGGAGACGCGGACGACGATTAAAAAACGGAGCGACTCGACGTCGCTCTTACTTCACCGCGACCTCGAACACAAGCGGAGCGGGGTTGCCGTCTTTAAACTTAACGGAGATCACGACGACGTATTCGCCCGCTTGCGCGAAGAGTTGTTTTTCCCGCAAGTCCGGCTCGAACAAAAAGTTATATCCGATCGAATCTTGTTTCCATCGCGGGTCGGACGCGATAAGCTCCGACTGAATCGCGGTCGTCGGAACCTCGACGTCGACCCAGCCGTCCAGCGGGACGCGTTTCTTCACGCCCCGCGACAATCGCAAGGCGTAGGCGGTCAACCCGATCGACTCGATCTGTTCGGGCGCGACGGGGCTCGACGTCGCCGAGTCTTCGATCCGCGCGAGGAAAACCGGCGCTTCGTTGGCGTTGAAGTAAATAGACATAAGGATAAACTCCGTAACAACTTTGTAGGACTTAACGACGATCGCGCTCGTGAAAAGATTGTCGTAGGTTAACCAAGCGTGAAAAGCGGGAACGTAAATCGACGTTGTAAGAAACTTGTCGCCGTCGAACGCGCGGAACTCCGCTTCTCCCGACGGGCCGGACGCGACGCTAAACGCGGGTCCGCGAGCGTGAAGCTCGACGACGTCCCAATTGTCTCCGTTCCGAACTTCGACGACGACGGGAACGTCCGGATTTTCCGCCGACCAGCGGAACGTCGTTTCACGACCGTTGGAAACGGCGGCGAATTTCTCTACGTTCGCGCCTCGGAAACAAACGCGCGTTTCCGTTTCGTCAAAATCGAGTCCCAACAAATCCGTTTCGTAGGGAACGACAACGTACCCGTCGCCCGAGGCGGTCGCGTCGTTAAACGTGGAAGTTCCCGAAAAAGAGAGAATCCCGTCGGCGACGTCGAGCGCCGAGTCGGCGATTGAAGCCGAAGCGAT
>JAFSFF010000293.1 GCA_017435375.1 Thermoguttaceae bacterium | reverse complement strand
GTCGAACGGAAAGTCGACGCATACAATAAGGAAAAGCGTTCGCGACGTTTTCGACGCGGCGCTTTCGTCGATTTTCAGTTTCGCTCTTTCGAAGCGGTCGTTCGACCGTTTCCCAACTTTGCGAGGATGCAACCGATGAAAACTTCCGCCGAACGCCGTTTACGACGCGCGCTCCGAGGAACGTTTTTTGTCGGCGCCGTCGCGATCGGAGCGTTGAGCGTTCCGATCGAGTCGAAGGCCGCCGATTTCGGTATTTCGTTGAACTTCGGACGCGGTTCCTTCTTTTACGCGACCGACCCGGGCCCGGTGTCCGTCGCGCCGCCCCCGCCGCGGTATTATTACCCGCCGCCCCCGCCGCCGCGATATTACGCTCCGCCGCCGCGTTACTACTTCCCGCCGCCGCGACCGCGTTTCGCTCCGCCGCCCCCGCCGCGACCGCATATAGGCCCGCCGCACGGCGGCCCGCGACCGGGCGGGCCCCGTCCCGGAGGCCCCAGACCGGGCGGCCCCCGTTTCTAACGCTTTAACGCGTTAAACGCCGCGAGTTTACGCTCCGCGGCGTTTTTTGTTTCTTGCGCGAGCCTCTTCGACGTTTTTTGCTTTTTCGCCGGCTTCCCCCTTTTTTTGCGGCGTTATCGCTTATCCATCTTTCTTATTCCACCTTCTTTAACAATTTCGTAAAAATTTTCGAAAAAGAGAAAAAATTTCGGTAAAGTCGGCGACGTTTCGCGTAATTAACCTTGTCGGACGAAGGAAACAAACGACAAAAGCAACCAACGCAACCACTTTTCTCAAAACAACTTAGCAACGATAAAATTGAGCGCGTTTTCGTTTTGAAAACCCGCGACAACTTTTTAGGAGACGCAACGATGAAAAAGAACGCCAACTTCGCGAACAAACGCAACCGTCGCCGCCGCAACGCTTTCGCTTTACCCTTGGCCGCGTTACTCGGCGCCGCGCTCTTCGCCCTCCCGACCGACGCCGCGAAAGCCGACGACTTCGGGTTTAGCCTAAACCTCGGTTGTTTCAGCCTGAACATCGGCAATAACGACGATTGCTGCGATCACGTCCCGCCGATCGTCGTCGCCCCGCCGAAACCGGCCCCGCGACCTATCGTCGTCGCCCCGCCGAAACCGGCCCCGCGACCTATCGTCGTCGCCCCGCCGAAACCGGCTCCGCGACCTATCGTCGTCGCCCCGGCCAAACCGGCTCCGCGACCGGGTAAAGCGCCGCAAATCGCCGCTCGTCCGAACCCGAACGCCGTCGTTCGCGGTCAAGCGCCGAGCCGCGAACGAAACGCTCGCGCGACTTACCCGCCGCTCAAAAACGCTCGCGCTCCGCGATATTAATCGCGCCAAACGCCCGACCTCCGAATTCATCCAACCCATCCTTTAACAACGGCTTACCCTCCCTTTAACCGACGCGAACGCGCCAAGGAGCCGCCTATCGAAAAACGCAAGACGCAACGATAAAATTGATACGAGTTTTCCGAAAACGACGCGATTCCTGAAATCGCGTCGTTTTTTTACGCCTTTTAACGCAAACTTCCTATTCCAAGCAAAGCGCCCTAATTAACAACACGTGCGGCGGCGACGCGGCGAAAGTCGGTCGAAATTAGAAAATTTTGGAAAAAATCGCTCAAAACGGCTCGACGCGCTTGATTTTTCGGGGAAAATCCGTCAAAATAACAAACATTATCGGCGGCGACGCGGCGTTCTCGCGCTCGGCGATCGTCGTTTTTCCTTTCTTCTATTGTTTCGCATTAATATAAAGGAGCGATTATGCAAGCGAATCGTCGCGATTTTCTGAAAACCTCCGCGGTCGCGGGCGCCGGTTTTTTGGTCGGAGCCGGCAACTTCCGTAAACAAGCGCGCGCTTCGGCTCTCCAAAGCGTCGCGGTCGCCGGCGTCGGCGTCGGCGGCAAAGGCGGCGGCGACATTACGCACGCCGGTTACTACGGCAAAGTCGTCGCGCTCTGCGACGTCGACAAGCGCACGCTCGAAGGCAAAGGCAACGAGTTTAAAGACGCGAAAAAATACGTCGACTACCGCGATATGTACGCCGAAATGGGCGACAAGTTCGACGCCGTTACGATCGGCACGCCGGACCACATGCACGCGATTCAAACGGCCGCCGCGATGAAGATGGGCAAGCACGTCTACACGCAAAAACCGTTGACCCGCACCATTTACGAAGCGCGTTGGCTCACCGAACTCGCCAAGAAAACCGGCCTCTGCGCGCAAATGGGGAACCAAGGGAGCGTCGACGACGGCCTCCGTAAAAACGCCGCTCAATACCGCGCCGGCGTCATCGGCGATATTACCGAAGTCCACGTTTGGACGAACCGTCCGATTTGGGCGCAAGGCCCGAACCGCGCGATGACGATGGAAAAATTCGCCGCGCAAATTACGAAAGACGACCCGGAAATCGCCGAAGACGAAATCGCCGACAAGAAAAAGCAAATCGCCGACGCGCTCAAGAACCTCGATTGGGACGCTTGGCTCGGCGTCGCGAAAAAACGCGAATATTGGCCGGGCATCTACCACGCCTTCCAATGGCGCGGCTGGTGGGACTTCGGCACCGGCGCGCTCGGCGATATGGCTTGCCACAACGTCAATATGATCTTCAAAGGCGTTCAACTCGCGAACCCGACCAGCGTCGTCGCGACCAGCTCCGGGCACGACTTCGACTCCTTCCCGGCTCGCTCCACCACCGAATTCGAATTCCCGGCCAACGATTGGCGCGGCCCGATCAAGTTCGTTTGGTACGACTCGTCGCAAACGCCGGATAAAGCGAAAATGGCCGAATACGGTTTCGAAAACGTCGGCGACAACAACACGTTCGTGATCGGCTCCAAGGGCGCCGGTCTCGGCGGAACGTTCCGCGAAAAAGGCGGCAAAGAAATTCCGCGCTTGAAGGACGAAGACACTGATTTCGTCATCGCGCCGATCGACGAACAAGGTCGCGGCGACGACGCCCGCCATAAGTACGAATGGTTCAACGCCATTTGGGAAGGGAAACCGGAAATCTGCTGGTCGAACTTCGCGAACCACGCCGGGCCGCTCACCGAAACGATCCTCCTCGGCAACCTCGCGATTTGGGCCGCGCCGAAAGCCGGCGTCAAGGGCGAAAAGATCGAATGGGACGCCAAGAACCTCAAGATCACGAACCTCGACCAACTCAAAACGCCGGGTCTCGCCGATCTCGTCAAACCGACGTATCAAAACGGTTACGATAAGATCGACGAACTCTTCTAATTGTTCGTTCGTTTCGACGTCCGTCGTTTGCTCGCGCTCGTTGTTTCGCCGAAAACAACGAGCGCGGCGCGGCGAGCCGACCGTTTCCGCAACCGCGTCCCCGACGTCGCTCGTCGAGACGCGGTTCCTTATTTCACCTTATTTTATTCCACCTTATTTCAATATTTCCTCGATTTATGAAAAAATTTGTCGTTCGATACGGCGCGATGCGGTCGCTTGGGGTCGTCGAGTGCGACGACGAAACGGCGCGCGGGTTCTTTCACGGAGTCAAAGTCGTCGTTCGGACGGCTCGCGGTTTGGAAGCCGCGACGATTCTTTGCGAAACCGACGACGAAAAAATCGCGCAAATCCCGAACCTCGCCGAACCGACGACGTTCGCGCGTCGCCTCGACGAGTCGGACGAGTGCGAACTACAAAAGATTAAAGCGAACGAAAAAAGCGAATTCGAACGCTGTTTGAAAATTATTCGCCGAATGAAAATCGAAATGACGCTCGTTCGCGTCGAACGGATTTTCGGCGGCGAACGGCTCGTCGTTTATTACGTCGCCGACGGACGCGTCGACTTTCGCGAACTCGTTCGCGCGTTGGCCGCCGAATTCCAGACGCGCATCGAGATGAAGCAAATCGGCGTTCGCGACGAAACGAAACTTCTCGCCGACGTCGGCGACTGCGGACGCGAAGTTTGTTGCAACACCTACTTGGTCGCGATGCCGCCGGTCTCGATGAAGATGGCGAAACTGCAAAAAGCGACGCTCGATCCGACGAAAGTCTCCGGTCGCTGCGGGCGCTTAAAGTGTTGTTTGCGATACGAATACGACTTTTACAACGAACTGCAAAACGCGTCGCCGGCGATCGGCGAAACGGTCGGAACGCCCGCCGGACGCGGAAAAGTCGTCGCGCTCGAACTCTTCGCGCAGCGCGCCGTCGTCGAATTTGAAGAAGGCGGACGGCAGTCGTTCGCCGTCGACGAACTCGAACGCCGTCGTTGTCCGCGTCGCCGCGCCGACGGTTCCAACGTCGAAAACGACGCGGCGACCGGAGAAACCGGTTCCAACGAGCGACGTTCCAAACGTCGTTTTTCCTCTCGCGACGGCGAAAAGAACGCGAAAGAGCCGCGCCGCGACGTCCCGCGATCGCCGGACGCCGACGAAAATTAACGGCGTTGAGCGCGCGCCGTCAAATATTCGAGCAACGCTTTGTCGAACGGAACCGACGTGTCGAGTTCGACAAAATCGAACTTTGCGTTCGACGCTTCGCGCCGGAACCGTTCGCGGAACTCGGATAGAGCCGCTTCGTAATCGCCGCGAATCGAGTCCGCGTCGACGACGATTCGCTCGCCGGTCTCCGGGTCTTCGAGTTCGACGTCGCCGCGAAACGGGAATTTGACCTCCGCTTCGTCGAGAATGTGAAAGAGAATAACGTCGTGCCCGGCGTGTCGCAGGCGGTAAATCGCGCGCAACGTTTCTTCCGGGTCGCCGAGGAGGTCGGAAAAGATCATCGTCAGCGAAGCGCGCTTGAGCATTCCGGCCAACTGCGTCAGCGCCGCCGCGACGTCGGTCGTTCCGCTCGGTTCGAGGTTCGCCAGCGTCGACAGAATCGACGCGAAATGCGAACGCTTCGACTTCGGCGGGAGCGAGCGTCGAATTTTCTCGTCGAACGCGACCAAACCGACCGGGTCTTGCCGTCCGATCATCAGGTAACAGAGCGCCGCGGCCAACGAAATCGCGTACTCGAACTTCGACGTTTCGCCGCCGCCGACCGCTCGTCCCATCGACGCGCTCGCGTCGACGACGAGCCAGCCGGTCATATTCGTTTCGGCTTCGTATTTTCGAACGTAATATTTATCGGTGCGAGCGAAAAGCCGCCAGTCGATGTCTTTAGGGTCGTCGCCGCGCTCGTATTTGCGGTGTTCGCTGAACTCGACCGAAAAGCCCTGCAACGGGCTCGCGTGCAAACCGTGCATAAAGCCCTTGACGATAAACTGCGCTTTTAAGTCGAGCCGCTTGATCGTCCGCGCGACTTTCGGGTCTAAGTAAGATTCGCTGTTTCGCATCCGTTCTTTCGCTTTTCGCTTCGTTTGCCGTTCGCTTCGAAAAATTCCGTTCGTTCGAAAGGAGAGAAACGCCGCCCCCGATTAAAAGGGCGACGTTTGCGTTTTCTAACGCCGCGTCGAGCGGCGCCGCGCCGTCAAACCGACTCCGTCATCTGGAAGATCGGCAAAAGCAACGCGATAATAATATAAAAGACGGCGCCCGCGAGGACGAGAAGCATCATCGGCTCCAAGAGGCGCACCATCACGTCGATTTTTTTCGCCAAGTCGCGTTCGAGCGATTCCGAAAGGTTGAGCAACACCTTTTCCAAGGTGTTCGACTCTTCCGCGATCGAAATCATCGTCATCGCTTGCGGCGGTATCAGTCCGCTGTCGGCCAACGGTTTCGACAACGGTTCCCCGGACGAAACGCACTCGACCGCCTTTTCGACGGCGACTTGCATCAGCGCGTTCCCGGTCGAGCGCGAACTAATTTCGAGCGCGCGCAAAATCGGAACGCCGTTTTGCAGGAGCGTTCCCAAAACGCGGCAAAGTTTCGAAACGCAAGCGCCTTGCGCGACCGGGCCCAAGATCGGCAGTCGCAACTTCCAACGGTCGAGCGCGCGGCGGCCGGCCTTCGTCTTCATTTGAATCCGCAAAAAGACGAAAGCGACGAACATCGCCCCCAGCGCGTAAAGCCCGTATTTACCGCAAAAATCGCGGAACGCCAAGAGCCAAACGGTCGCGACCGGCAGGTCTTTGCCGCTGTCGACCAACGATTGGAACATCGGCTCGAACTTCGGAACGAACGCGATCAACAGCACCGAAACGATCAAAATCCCGACCGTCAGCAAAACGGTCGGATAAATCATCGCGCCGGTAATTTTCGAACGAATTTCCGCTTGGTCTTCCATAAACTTCGACGTGCGCTTCAACGCGTCTTCGAGGAAGGCGCCTTCGGAACCGGCGCGAATGACGCTGATCGTCAGGTCGTCGAAAACTTTCGAGTGCGCCGCGAACGCCGCGTCGACGCTTTGCCCGTCCGCGATCTGCTCGCCGATGTCGGCGACGACTTCGCGCAGACGCGGGTGCGGCGTTTGTTTCCCAAGCGCGCTAAAAGCGGTCAAGACGGGAACGCCGTTTTCAAGGAGTTCGCTCAACTGCGTCAAAAACGCGGCGATCGCGGTCATCGGAGGCTTGCGAGCGAACCACTTCGAAACGTCGACGTCGTTTTTGTGCGCGTCCTCGACCGAAATCGGGAAGAGCCGCTGCGCCGCCAAACGGTCGAGAACGTCTTTTTTGGTGTTCGCCGTCATATGCCCGACGACGTCTTTTCCGGCGCTGTTTTTCGCTTTGTATTTAAAATCCGGCATAAAATTTTCGCGTTGTTCGGAAAGGAAAAAAGTCCGCTCGGCGTCGGGCGCCCGTTAAAAAGGAGGCGTCCGACGCCGACGCGGGGCTCAGCCGATCAGTTTTTCGTAAAGTTCGGCGTATTTTCGCGCGCTGTGCTCCCAAGAGAGGTCGAGCGACATCGCCGTTTTCACCATTTTCGCCCAATCGTTCGGACGACGGCGATAACAGTGGAGCGCCCAATCCATCGCCTTCGCCATATCGTCGGCGGTTCCCCAATAGAAGATGAAACCGTCGGCGACGCCCGCGTCGATATTTTCGTCCGACGCGTTGACGACGGAGTCGCGGAGGCCGCCGACGTCGCGAACGAGCGGCAGCGTCCCGTATCGGAGCGAGTACATTTGGTTGAGGCCGCAAGGTTCGTAACGGCTCGGCATCAGGAAGACGTCGGCGCCCGCTTCGATTTGGTGCGAAAGCTCGACGGAGAAGGTTGCGCGAACGGCGAAGTTGCGCGGATAACGAGCCGCCAAGCGCATAAAACGGTCGGTCAACGCGCGGTCGCCGGAACCGAGGATCGCGAACTGCACGTTTTCCCGTTCGATGAATTCGCCCGCCAGGTCGGCGATCAGGTCGAGCCCTTTTTGCTCGTCGAAACGGCTGACGACCCCGAAGAGCGGCGTTCGCGCTTCGACCGGAAGCCCGAGCATTTCTTGCAGCGCGGCCTTGCACTTCGGTTTGTTTTCGAGAACGGTTTCGACGTCGTAATTCGCGGCGAGGAAAGCGTCGGTCGCCGGGTTCCATTCGTCGACGTCGACGCCGTTCAAAATCCCGGTCAAGTCGGCGGCGCGGCTCTGCAGGACGCCCTGCAACTTTTCGCCGAACGCTTCCGTTTGAATTTCTTGCGCGTAAGACGGGCTGACGGTCGTGATCGCGTCGCTAAAAACGATCCCGGATTTCAAGAGGTTCAGCTGACCGTAAAACTCCATTTTATCGTAGGAGAAGTAGCTCCAGTCGAGGCCGGTCAGCTCCATCGCGCCGCGCCAAAATCGGCCTTGGTGCCGCATATTGTGAAGCGTCAAGACGGATTTTATCTTGTCGAAGCGGTTCGCCGGGACTTCCGGGTCGGTCAAGCGCGGACGCACGCCGAAAAACGACGACGGTTCGCTCGCAAAACGCGAACGCGATTTGTACGACGCGTCCAAAAAGACCGGAATCAGCCCCGTTTGCCAATCGTTCGCGTGCAACACGTCGACGTCGAGATCGAGCGCCGCGATCAGTTCCAAAACGGCGCGGCAAAAGAACGAGTAACGCTCGCAGTTGTCGCCGTAATCGACGCCTTGATAGTTGTAAAGTCCGTCGCGATAAAAATAATCGTCGTGTTCGATAAAATAAACGTCGACTTCGGAACCGGCGAGTTTCGCATGTCGGACGCCCGCGCCCTTGACGACGTTTCCGACGCGAACGTCGAGCGAAACGTCGCGGAGAGGCGTCAGCCGTTCGCCGGAACGTTCGAAATATTCGCGAACGCATTTGTACAACGGCGTAACGATCGTCGCTTTGTGCCCGAGCCGAGAAAGCGCCTTCGGCAACGCGCCGCAGACGTCCGCCAATCCGCCCGTTTTGGAAAACGGCGCCGCTTCGCTGGTCGCAAATAAGATATGCATCGTTTCTCCTTCATAGCGTCGCGGACGCGGCGAACGTTAAAACGACCGCCGCGTCCGTTAAAATGTCAAAAATATCGATCTCGTCAAAGGTCGAGCGAGCGTTCTCGCGCTCGAATCGCGACGAAACGTCGAAACGCTCGTCGAGGCCGCGCGTCGCGTAAAATAGGAAGCGCCGAACGTTTTGGCAAAATAGCGAAAATAGTCAAAACAAAAAGTCGGTCGACCGCCGCCTCGCCGCTCTTATTCTAATTTACCATAAATTGACGAATTACAAAGTTGCGCGCGCGGTCGAGCGGCCAAAATTCGCATTTTTTCAGTCTATAGAAAATTTTCGTCCGCAAAAAATTCCTTTCCTCGCGCTTTTCGCCGTTTCGAACGGCCCAAACGTAAGTTCGCCAATCGTTTTCGAACGGCCTCGTTTCCCCAAACGCCGAGCTTAATTTGCCGATTATCGAGAAAAAAACGGAAAGTTCGATTTCGCGCCCTCGCGCCCCCTTGACGCGCTCCCCCTTTCGGGCGTAAAATAACGCCGGGAGTCGTCGACTTCGCGTTCGGCGGCGCGGCGTTTCCGACCTTGCCGTCCCCTTTGTTTTACCTTGTTTTCCTCAACCGCCGTCGACGCCGTTTTTTTCCCGTCCCCCTTTCCTTTGTAATTTCCCTATTTCCTTTAATCCGCCGTTCCCTTTTATCGGTCGCCCCGTTTTTTACGTCGGACGTTTAGAAATTTCGTCGAACGTCCGCGCCCTATCCTCCTATGAGCGCGCTCAAAGCAAAAGAAAATAAGATTTGGATTACCCGTCCCTACGACCCCGACGTCGTCGCTCGACTCGCGAAGCAAACGGGCGTTTCGCCGCTCGTCGCGCAGGCGCTCGTCGCTCGCAAGACGACCGACCCGGAAAAAATCGTCCTTTTCTTGGCGCCGCCTAATCTTGCGCGCGGACTTTACGCTCCCGAACGCCTCCCCGGTTGCGCCGAGGCCGCTCGCGTCTTGGCCGACGCCGTTCGCGCCGGGAAGAAAATCGTCGTTTACGGCGACTACGACGTCGACGGAATGACGGCGACCGCGATTCTACTCCAAGCGATTCAAACGGTCGGCGGAAAAGTCGGCTATTACGTTCCGAACCGGCTCGAAGAGGGATACGGCCTCAACAGCGCGACGCTCAAACGCCTCCGCGACGACGAAAACGCCGACGTCGTCGTTACGGTCGACTGCGGAATCACCAGCTTAAAAGAAGCGGAATTCGCCCGGGAAATCGGGCTCGACCTGATCGTTACCGACCACCACACGCCGATCGTCGACCCGGAAACCGGAAAACAAATTTTGCCGAACGTCGCCGCGATCGCGCACCCTCGGCTCGAAATCGACGGTTTTCCGCCTTATCCTTGTCCGGAACTTTGCGGCGCCGCGGTCGCGTTGAAGTTGGCTTGGGGACTCGGCAAGGAAATGGCGGGCGGCGAAAATACGTCGCCGGAAATGCGCGACTTCCTCGTCCGAGCGGTCGGGCTCGCCGCGCTCGGCACCATCGCGGACGTCGTTCCGCTCCAAGACGAAAACCGAACGATCGTTCGTTTCGCGTTGGCGCGAAGTTTCATTAGCGATATGCCGCTCGGCTTAAAATATCTCGTCGAAGTCGCCGGCGTCAACCCGAATAAAAAGTTGACGAGCGAAGACGTCGGTTTCTCGATCGCGCCGCGCTTGAACGCCGCCGGTCGCGAAGTCTTGCACGAACAATCGCCGAAAGACGAAGAGGACGAACGGAACTGGCAGATCGCGAAATCGCTCCTCGAAAACCCTTGCCGTCTCGCGGTCGCCGGACAAATGGGGCTCGCCGGTCTCGGGGTCGAACTACTGATCACCGACCGTCCGGAGCGCGCCCGCGAACTCGCGCCGTTCGTCAACAATCTGAACGCGACGCGCCAAAAGTTGGAGCGCAAGATTATGGCCGACGCGCTCAAAATGATCGAGGAACATTACGCGGACGACCCGGCGTTCGTCTTAGCGAGTCGCGACTGGCACCCCGGCGTCGTCGGCGTCGTCGCGGGCCGCTTGGCCGAGCGTTTTTACCGTCCGACGGTGATGATCGCCCTGCGCAACGCCGACCCGAGCGCCGGCTCCGCTCGCGGCGTCCCGGACTCGAACTTCAACCTTTACGACGCGTTCGACGCTTGCTCGGAACATCTCGAACGCTTCGGCGGACACGCGGCCGCCGCCGGGCTCGGAATCAAAGAGGCGAACATTCCGGCCTTCCGCGCCGCGTTTTGCGATTACGTCGAAAACCGTTTTTCGCCGCAGGAGCGCGTTCCGAAACTTTACCTCGACGGCGAGTTTCCGTTCTCGGCGCTGAACTTCCAAGCGGTTTCCGACCTCGACAAAATGTCGCCGTTCGGCGCGGACAACCCGCGTCCGATTTTCGCCGCGTACGGCGTTTCGCTCGTCGGCGCCGCTAAGCGCGTCGGCGGAGGAAAGCCGAAACCGGGCGCGCCTCCCGGAGAGCAGCCGATCGGGCGCACCTTCTCCGGGCGCTTCCGTCAATTTCACGACGAACGTCGCGCCGTCGCGTTCGGCTGCGGCGATTGGGTCGACGAAATGAACGCGCTCGTCGAAGCGAACCCGAACGTTAAATTCGACGTCGCTTACCAAGTCGTTTTCAACGATTATTTCGGGCAAGTCGAGTTGCGCCTGCAAGACTGGCGCGTCGCCGAGTAACGCGCCGATTTTTCGCTTACCCGTTATTCCCGGGCGGTCGCCGGAATCCCCCAAACCGCCCAGTTTTTCCAATTATCCGAAATTTTAAGGAACCGACGATGCGTAAAATCTTTACCGCCGTTCTTGCTTTCGCCGTTTTCGGCGCCGCGTTCGCCCTTTCCGCGTCGAGCGTCGCCGCTCAAGACGCCGCGAAACCGGCTCGAACGTTCGAGGAATACGTCCCTTGGCTCGCGCAAACCGGGCTCGATCTGACCGACTATCACATCCACCTGCGCGGCGGAATGACGG
>JAFSFF010000292.1 GCA_017435375.1 Thermoguttaceae bacterium | reverse complement strand
TTGGAACGTCCAAGCGTCGTCGTTTTGGTAGTGGAGCCAAAGTCGGTGGTAGAATTCGCGCGACAGCCCGCCGATGACGGTTCGGTTGCCGGAGTCGGTGGCGCCGAGTCCGCCGCTCGAGAGGCCGCCGAGGTGTTTGTCGGGCGAGACGACGACGACCGTTTTGCCCATTTTCTTCGTTTGGACGGCGGTCGTGATCGCCGCGCTGGTTCCGCCGTAAACGACGACGTCGTATTCGTTTGCGATAGCCGGCTCGTCGGCGCGAACCGACGTTAACGGCGTCGAAAGCGCGAAAAGGGCCGCCGTCGCGCAAAAACCGGCGACGGTCGCGAAGAGCGTTTTTTTCATAAAGCGTCTCCTAAAAAAGGGAAAGCGGGAGCGACGAACGGAGCGTCGCAACGCGTTGTAAATGTTTAAGTTGCGTTTATCGAAGACGGCGAGCGGATGGAGGAAAACCGAACCCGAGCGCCGCCGACGCGTCCATTATACCCGGAGCGACCGCGCCGCGCAAGCGTTTTTTGGGAAAACCGTCGAATCGCCGCCGACTCGAACGTTCGGGAACGAGTCGGCGAAAAAGCGCCGTAAGGAAACGTTTGCGCTAACCGACGCGGTTGAAGGGGTTGCGTTGTGCGCTTGATTGCCTAGTTTAGTTGCCGAGCGAGTATTTTTCGCCGCCGTTGGCCGACGCGATCGAGAGCAAAACGTTGTCCGACGTCGTTTCGGAAAGGAAGCGCACCGAGCCGTCCGCCATCGAGACGTTCAGACCGCCCGGGTGATGGCTCGTCCAAAGTCCGATGACGCGGAAGGGGCTAAAACGCCCGGTTCCGCTCGTCGTCGAGGAATCGCCGCGCGACTTCGCTTGAATGCCGGCGTTGATGTAAAACGCCGTTTTAAACGACTTAACGGAGCATGTGTTCCAGTAGCCGTTGTTCGGCGATTGATAATCGGAACCGGCGTTGACGACGTAAGCGCCGCGCGGCCAACCGCGAAAACCTTGGTAATCGTTCCAAGACGATTCGTAGTAGAGAACCGTGTTCGACGTGCCGTCCGCCGCGAACGCGAAATTGCGGTGATACCCGACCGTTAAAAGGCCGTTGTCGGAGATTTCGCCGGACGTGGAACGCGTCGTGATTTGACCGTAATTCGTTGTGGAATCAGGTCTTGCGCCGATCGCGCCGCCGTTGCCGTAATAGTGCGCCGTGAACCAAGTCGTTTCGCCGCCGCCGACCGAGTTGACCGTCGAACAGGACGGGCAAAGGAAAGCGTCGACGCGGTGTTCGGCCGCTTTCGCGTTCGTGTTCGCGTCGTTGTAGTTGCGGTTCCAGTCGAGGAGTTCGTAAGCCGCGGTTTGTTCGAGGTAAGGGCAAGATTTCGCGAGGACGCCGAGCCAATGCTGCTTGTTCGTTTTCCCGACGATGAAGTAGCCGTCGTTCGGGAGGTTGTTGTTGATATCGTGGTAGTTGTGCGCCGCTAAAGCGAGTTGTTTCATATTGTTAGTGCATTGCATCCGACGCGCCGCTTCCCGAGCCGCCTGAACGGCGGGAAGAAGCAGACCGATGAGAATGCCGATAATCGCGATGACGACCAAAAGCTCGACGAGCGTAAAGCCTTGACGGTTAATCGGTTGCGCCGAGTCGAAACGCGACGAACGGGAAGAAAAGCGTTGCATCGTTAAACTCCTTATTGACAATGGATGAAAAATAATAAGCGCGTCGTCGAAAATAAACGGGGTGAAACGACGTTGCGTTAACACGTGTAAACAATGATTGCGGAAAAAGGTTGGGAACGAACGGTAAAGCGCGCCGTTACTCGGCTAACGGAACGTCGATAACGATCGGAATGCCCGCTTCGACCGTGAACGACGTCGAGTAGTCGGGAAACATTTTGTCGGCGACTTGATCCGGATCGTCGGCGGGCGCTTCGTTGTAACCCTCGACGGTAACGGTATATGCGCCGGGCGCGACGCCGTGTTTCGCCGGAATATCGAACTTGCCGTCCGTAATCGTTTGAATCGCGCGGAAGCCGTCCCCCTGCGGCGTGAAGGTGATCGTCCCGAGCGGAATCGGCTCGCCGCCGTAGGTCGCTTCACCTTGTAGCGCGGTTTTGCCGCCGTTCGAGCAACCGGCGACGACGAAGAGTCCGCCGAGACCGACGCCGACGCAAAGGAGCGGCGCGAAAAGTCGAGAAAATAACGAGTTGGACATAATACTTCTCCTTAACAAACAGAGGCGTCGGCGACGCCAATTTGCGCGGCGTTGCGTCGTTTGAGGAAAAACGACGCAACGCGCCCGCGAATGTTGCCGTATATTATATATTATTGTTTTTTTTTTCAAGGTTCGTTTCGAAAAAAAAGTGCGAGAACGCGAACGAACGGCTCGCGAAGAACGTCCGCCGCTTAAAAGGCGAACGCAAACGCTCAAAACGAACGCGTTGCAAAACGTCGGTATGAGACGCGTCGACCCGACAATTATATCAAAAGCAAACGCGATTTTCAAGTTTTGGAAAGTAATTTGAAAATTTTTTAAAAATTTTAGTAAAACGCCGACGCCGAAATGCGAAAAAAAAGGTGCGTTTGATTAAAATGAAAAAAGTTTGATAACAATTAAATCAAAAGCGCCGGTTTTAACGATTCGTTTGTCGCCGCCGTTAGAAAACCGAGCGCGCCCGCTTTTCAAACGGCGATTCGACGTTAAAATAAAGAAACGGCGAAGGCGGACAGACGAACGACGCGGCGCTCGGAACGTCGCGAATAGGGGGTAAACGTCGATGAATCAAGGATTAAAACGACTCTTAAAGGGCGCGGGATTTTCGGGCGGGGCGCTCCTTGTCGGGATTTTTTTTGGAATTTTTTTGACGCCGTATATGCTCGCGACGTTGGGCGAGCGCGCTTACGGGATTTACGTTTGCGCGTCCCTTTTCGCCGGGTGGTGCGGGTTGCTCGATTTCGGATTGACGACAACGACAAGTCGTTTTGTAACAAAGTATTACGCGCTCGACGATTGGGACGGACTCAACGAAATCGGCTCGACGGCGATCGTGCTTTTTGGCGCGCTTTCGGCGGCGGTCGCGTTAACGGCGCTCGTCGCTTGCGGCGTCGCGTCGTTTTTCGCGACCGGGCCGGACGCTCCGACGTTGGCGACCGCGCTCTTTTGTTCCGGCGTATCGTTCGCGATTTCAAAGGTTTCGGACGGCGTTTGCGGCGTGTTGCGCGGCGCGTTGCGACAAGAGTTAACCGGAGGAACCGTTTTCGTTTTTCGGATACTATTCGGCGTCGTCAACTTCGCGATTCTCTTTTTCGGCGGACGCGTCGTCGCGCTCGTCGTTGGAAACGCCGTTTTAACCCTTTTGCAGCTTGGCGTTTACGTCGCGCTTTTACGGGCGGCGGTTCCGCGTTTTCGCTTTTCGCTTCGCTCGTTTCGACGCGGGCGGATTCGCGAGTTGTTCGAATACGGCGTCTTTGCGTTTTTAGCGCAGGTCGGCGAAACGGCGGTCGACCGGAGCGACCTGTTGTTGATTTCGGCGTTTATGTCGCTAAACGACGTCGCGCGATATAATTTGGTTGTCGTAACGTTGTGCAGTTACTTGACTTCCTTTATTCGCGAAACGTCGACTTGGCAAACGAACTGGTTTGCGAAACTCGCCGCGTCGACCGAAGCAACGTTAAAAAACGACGCGACGTCGACGGCGGAGGAAAGGGGGGAAAACGACGCGGCGTCAACGGCGGAGAAAACGGTAAAAAACGACGCGGAATCGACGTCGGAGAAAACGGAAAACGCCGCCGCGCCGTCGTTAAATGCGGGAGCGAAGCGAACGCGTTGCGGGAACGACGGTTGCGACGTTGCGCTGAGCGCCGAGTTTTTCGCGTCGCGAGCGGCGATTCACCGCGCGTCGATTTATTGGACGCTCTTTCTCGTCGGGGGCGTTTTGGCGTTCGGGCGAGCGTTCGTCGAGCGTTGGATCGGCGCGGCGTATTTGGACGTTTTTCCGGCGCTCGCCCTTTGCGTCGTCGCAACCGCTTTGTATCGAGGGAGTTCCGAAACGAACGCTCGAGCGTTGCAGGGCGTCGCTCGACACCGCGTTTTGGCCGTCGGCGCGATTTTACACGGCGCCGCGAACGTCGTTTTGAGCGTCGTTTTTATTTATTGCGGATTCGGGTTATACGGCGTCGCGCTCGGAACCGTTTTGCCCGGCGTCGCGATTCATTTCGGTTGGCTTCCGAACGCGACGTGTCGCCTTCTCGGCGAACGGAGGCGGACGTATTGGGCGCGTTATGTTAAGGCGACGGCGCTCGGCGTCGCGGCGCTCGCGGGGCCGTTCGCGGTCGTTTTGTATTGCGTTAACCCCAATTATTATTCGATTTGTAGTTGGGGCGTTTTTTACGTCGTCGGCGGCGCGGCGGCGCTGTTCGCGTTGGGAACGACCG
>JAFSFF010000291.1 GCA_017435375.1 Thermoguttaceae bacterium | reverse complement strand
GTTTTCGTCGAGCGGGACGTTGAAATCGACGCGAATCAAGACCTTCTTACCGGCGACGTCGACGTTAGCGATCGTTTTTTTCGCCATTGCAAAACCCTTCCTATTTTACTTAAACGATACGTTTTACTTAAAGTTCGCAAAACAACGGCGGTTTTCGCGAACGTTCGCTAAAAAATCCGTCCAATTTTGCAAATTTTACTTTTTTCTTCGCGTTTTCTCAAAAAATCGCCTATTGCGGCGACCGCGAATCGACTATAATAAAGCATACTTCAACGGCGCGTTTTGGGAAGGGGGGCGGTCGCTTCTTCCGGAGTTTCTCTCGGAACTTCCGCGTTTTCGGGCGTTCGACGGCGGGATAAGGCGCGCCTAACCGTCGCCCGTTTCCCCTATTTTACCTAAACGACGTCGCGACGTTCGACGGCGTCCGTTTTCGTCCGGCGCGCTCGTCGTTGATTTTTCCTATTTTAACGTTTTCGAATCCGAAGTTTCCTCGTCGATTCGACTTTGGTTCGCCAAACGCGACCGACCGAAATTTTCGCCCTAATTTTCGTCGACGCTCGCGACGGCGCGCCCTTTCCGCCGAGCGACAAATTTTCCCCTTTATATATTAATAACGTCAACTATATATTAATAACGTCAACAACGCAACAACGCCCAAGAAAGCGAGCGCTTTTCGGCGCTCGAAAACGATATGAAATCGCCCCGAAACCCAATTTACGTTTCAAGAAACATTTTCCGTCGTCGTCTCGTCGCGTTTTTCGTCGGCGCCGTTTCGCTCGCGTCGACGCTCGGCTTCGCGCCGAATTCGGTCTTGTCGCCGTCGACTCCGATTTTCGCCGCCGTCGTTTTGCAATCGGACGAACCGCTCGACCTTTCCGTTCTCGACGCGCCGCCGTCCGACGCCCCCGCGCCGTCCGCCGACGTCGGAAGCGGAACAGAAAGCGGAACGTCCGCCGCCGACGCTCCGTCGACCGACGCGACCGCCGAAACCGCTCCTCGGGACGGCGAACGTTCGAAACTTCTCGAACTCGTTTTGGCGGGCGGTTGGATCGGCGCGGTTTTGCTCGTCGCGTCGATTCTCGCCGTTTCGTTGGCGATTCGGCTCGCGCTTGCGTTGCGCCGCTCGGCGTTCTTTTCGCCGGAACTTGAAACCGCCGTCGCCGCCGCGCTCGCTCGGAACGATTTCGCCGCCGCGCTCGCCGCCGCCGAAGAGCGGAACGACGCGACCGTCGGACGCGTTCTCGCCGCCGGACTGCGCGAAACCGACCGCGGTTGGGCCGCCGTCGAAAAAGGGCTCGAAGACGCCGTCGCGGAGGAAACCGCCGCGTTTTATCGTCGAACGGAGCCGCTCGCGACGATCGGGAACGTCGCGCCGATGCTCGGTCTTCTCGGAACGGTCGTCGGGATGGTTTCGACGTTCGGCGAGCTGGCGGTCGCGGACGGCTCCGGGCGAAATCTCGCGGGCGGGATTTATTTCGCGTTGGTAACGACGGTCGACGGGCTCCTCGTCGCGATTCCGGTTCTCGTCGCGCATTCGGTCTTGAACGCTCGCGGCGCGGCCCGTTTCGCGGAGCTTGTTCAACGTCTCGACCGTCTTTTCGCGTCGTCGAAACGTCTTTTAACGTCGGAAAACTCGACGCAATCCCAACAAAGCGCCCCGACGCGCCCGTCTTCGCCGCTTCCGCAAACGCCGCAAAGCGCGCCAAAACCGCAAACCGCGCCTCCCGTCCGAACGACGCAACCCGCCCCGACGCCGCAAACGTCCCGTTCTCCGCAAAACGCCGCCCCGTCCGCTTCCGTCGAAACGCCGCGACGTCCGACGACGGTTCGCGGTTTGGAGGAGGTCGCTCCGGCGTCGTCGCGACCGGCGCTTTCGTTAAAATCGAAATCCGACGCGGACGCCGATTCGCCGCGTTAACCCCAACGCGACGCGTCCGACGTCGCCGCAAACGTCGCTTCGCCCGCCCCAACGCTCTTTCGGAGAAACTCGATTGGCCCCGCGTTCGTTTAACTCGTCTTTTTCGCCTTCCCCCGGGTTTCGCGTCGGCGTCTCCGTCGAACGCCGCGCGGAACTCGAACGGACGAACCGTCTCAAACAAGAGCGGTACGTAAAACAAAAAACGATTCAATTTTCGAACCTTTTGGAGCGGGCCGGCGACCAAATCGGGGAATACGTCGAATCGCAACGCAATCTTTTTATCGTCGAGAACGCGCCTTCCCCTTCCGACGGCGATTCGAACGTCGCGCCGTCCGACGCGCTCGACGGCGCCGAAAACGCCGATCTCGACGCGTCGACCGCGGACGCCGATTTTGACTCGCCCTCTCTTGCCGACGACCGCCGCGACGACGACGTCGACGAGTTTTTCGACCCCGCCGACGACGTGTTTTTCGCGCAAAAGCCGTTTTATCGTTACGACCGTTCCAACGCGACGCAAGAAGAATTTGCGTTCGACCCGACGGCGCGCTCCTCGACGACGCTTCGCGACCACCTCCTCGAACAGTTGCGCCTCGACGGGCGTTGCGCCGATCTTTCGCCCCTCGTTCGGACGTTTTGCGAAAAGATTGTCGATCGTCTCGATTCCAACGGTTATTTAACGGTCGACGCGGCGGCGCCTTCCCCCCTTACGGAAAGCGAATATTCGGAGCTTCGTTCGAAATTTGAAGCAATTTTCGACGTCGACGCGACGCCGGAAACGCTCGACGCCGCCCGCGACGCGCTCGCCGAACTCAAAAACGCCGCGTCCAAAAGCGCCCGCGACGCCGCCCGTCGACGCTTCGACGCCGCCGTCGGACGCAAAACGACCGCCGACGAACGCGAACGTTTTCAAACGACGCTCGATTCCGTCGTCGCGCCGACGTCCGAAAACGGCGACGCCGACGACGCGACGCTCGACCCGCTCGACGCGCTCTTCCCGAAAAAACCGTCGCGCAAGGAACGGGACGCCGCCGAAAAAGCGCTCGCCGTCGTTCAGTCGCTCGACCCGCCGGGCGTCGGCGCGCGATCGTTGCAAGAAAGCCTCCTGCTGCGCGTTCGCGACGACGTTCCCGACGCCGACGCGCTCCGTCGGATAATCGCCGAAGCGTTCGACGATTTCCAAAAGAAACGCGTTTCGGCGATCGCCGAAAAAACCGGAATCCCGTTCGCGACCGTCGCGGCGATTTACGACGCCGGATTCCCGTTCCATCCGGCGCCGGCTTCCCTCTTTGCCGACGAAAGCCCGACGCGGTTGATTCGCCCGGAAATTTTTCTCGAAAAGTCGCCGTCCGGACGTTGGCGCGCTCGACTCGACGACGAACGCCCGGAGTTCCGCGTCGACCCGCTTTATCGCAAAATGCTCCTCGCGAAGAACGTCGACAAGACGACGAAAGATTATTTGCGCCGCCAATACGTCGACGCGACCGCTCTTCTCGACGCGCTCCAAAGTCGCGATTCGACCGTCCTCCGCGTCGCGCAAGCCGCCGTCGATTTTCAAAACGATTATTTCGACGACGAAACGGCGACGGCGCGTCCGTTGACGCTTCGGCAAGTCGCCGACAAAATCGGACTCGACCCGTCGACCGTTTCCCGCGCTTGCGTCGACAAATGGCTCGCGACGCCGCGCGGTTTCGTCGCGCTCAAATCGCTCTTCCCGAAAGCCGTCTCCGGCGACGTCGCCTCGGCGAGCGTCGAAAGTCGGATTCGCGAGTTGATCGACGGCGAAGAAAAATCGCGTCCCCTTAGCGACGACGCGCTCGCCGACGAGTTGCGCCGACGCTTCCAAATCGCCGTCAGTCGGAAAACCGTTCAAGAATACCGCGAACGTCTCCAAATTCCGAACAGCCGCGCTCGCAAACGTCTCTTTCAGGAACAAAATCGGAAGCCGGAAAAACGACGCTCCCGCGACCTTTAACGCCGCGTTCGCCGCTCGCCGCGCCGAGTTCGTTCGCTCGGTTCGGCTTTTTTCGTTTGTCTTGCCGCCCTTTGTTTTCAACGAAAACGAGCTTTCAACACAAAAACCAAATAACGCGACGTCGACGATTTATCGTTTGAAAGCAATCTTCCTTTTATTCCAATAAAGCGGGCGCGGAAGATGACATTTTTTCAAAAAATGTCGTCTTCACTCTTGTCAGAAGCGCGTTTTGACGTTATTATTATAAGAAGAAAATACAGGAAAAGCGCGACTCCCCCAAATTTCGCGCCGCGTCGACGGCCCAATCGTCGCCGACGACGTTTCCTCGACGGTCGCCGATAAAACCGACAACATATCAAAAAGCGGCGACGCTTCCCCGTTAAGAAACAAAAAATAAACAACGAAACAAAATTTAGGCGTTCTATGGAAACGGCGCAAATCGACAACAAGCCCCTTTGGACCCGCGGGTTCGTCGCGCTCTTGATCACGCAGTTTTTGGTCGCGCTCAACGACAATATTTTCCGTTGGCTGATCATTCCGATCGGCAAATACGCCGCCGGTTGGATCGGTCGCGAAGACGATATTCGAATGATCGGCTCCCTCGCGTTCCTTGTTCCGTTCCTCTTCTTGGCGACCTACGCCGGGTACGTTTGCGACCGCTTCAATCGCCGCTCGGTAATGATTTGGGCGAAAGTCGCGGAATTGCTGATTATGCTCCTCGGAACGGCGGCGATTATAACGCAGTCGGTTCCGTTTATGCTCGTTACGCTCTTCCTGATGGCGTCGCAAAGCGCGTTTTTCAGCCCGGCGAAATACGGTTCGATTTTGAACCTCGTCCCGGCGGAGCGTCTTTCGCAGGCGAACGCTTACGTTTCGGCGACCTCGATGCTCGCTTGCGTCGGCGGTCAGCTCGTCGGCGGCTATCTCTTCGTTTGGTCGACGCTGAATCCGGAAGCGCCGATTCCCGGAAGCGGCGGAATGGGCGCCCCGGCGGTTTGGGCGAGCGTTATTATCGGCGTCGCGACGGTCGGGCTGATTTCGAGTTTGTTCCTCCCGTCGATTCCGGCGGCGGACCCGAGCGCGAAATTCCCGGTCAATCCGTTTAAGCAAACGTTTATCGATTTGCGCTCGCTTTTCCGTTATCGCTATCTCTTTTGGGTCGCGTTGGCGAGTTCGTTCTTTTGGGGTTTGGGCGCGTTGGCTCAATCGAATATCGACAAGTTCGCGACGGAAACGCTCCTCGTTCGCCAAGATTACGTCGGTTGGCTGATCGGCGCGCTGTCGTTGGGGATCGCCGGGGGCGCGTTGGTCGCCGGGAAACTTTCGCGAGGTCGGGTCGAAACCGGATTGGTTCCTCTCGGCGCGGCGGCGATCGTTTTCTTCTGCGTCGTTTTGTACTTCACGCCGGGCGTCGTTTTGCCGGAAGGCGCTTCGGTCGCGTCGCCGTCGACCGTCGGTTTCATTTTCGGCGCGGTCGCGCTCGCCGGACTCGGCCTCTCCGCCGGTCTTTACGACGTTCCGCTCTTGGCCGCGCTCCAAAAGGAGAGCCCGGAGGCGAGCCGCGGTCGCGTTTTGGCGGCGTACAACTTTTACTCGTTCCTCGGAATGGCGATTTTCGCGACGCTGCAAGGCGTTTTCGCCGGGTCGTTCGGGCTCGACGCGAAGGAAATTTGGCTTGTTTGCGGCTTGCTTTCCCTTCCGGTTTTCTTCGCCGCGCTCCGCGGTTTCGCAATTCCGACGATTCGTTTCTTCGTTTCGCTCGGGTTGCGCCGCTATTACGGCTTGCGCGAATACGGCGTCGAGAACGTCCCGGAAACCGGCGGCGTTTTGCTCGTCGGGAACCACGTTTCCTACCTCGACGCGCTGATCGTTTACTGCGCTTCGCCGCGTCCGGTTCGTTTTATCGCCGACGCGGGCTTTTTGCCGTCGCAAAATAAACTCGCGAACTTCGTTATCCGCAAAACCGGCGCGATTCAGATCGTCCCGGGCGACCGCCGTTCGATCGTCGCGATGTTGAAGGAGAGCCGCGCCGCGTTGCAAAAGGGCGAAGTCGTCTGCATTTTCGCCGAAGGCGCCCTCACCCGCACCGGCCAAATCCGCGCGTTCCAACCCGGCTTCCTCGCGATGTTGAAGGGTTCGGAAGACGTTCCGGTCGTTCCGTTCGCGATCTCCGGTTTTTACGGCGTCCGTTGGGGTTACGCGAAGTTCGCCGGACATAAGACGAAGTCCCCGTACCGCCCGGCGATTTCCTTCGGCGCGCCGACGACGCTCGCCGCCGAACGCGCCGCCGGTCGCGACGACGCGCATATTTCGCAACGTTTGCTCCATATCGTTCAAGAATTGGAAGTCGACGCGCAAAGCCTCAAACTTCACCCGGAAAACGTCCGTCTCCTCGTCCCGGCGCGCCGAGCGATTCGCAACCTCCGAACGGTCGGGAAGCGGCTCCAATTCGGCGACTCGACGAAGCGCGAAGCGACCGGCAAGCAGGCGCTCCTGCAGATTCTCGTTCTGCGCCGGGCCTTGCGCCGCGTCCTCGGTTCGGACGAAAAAGTCGGCGTCCTCCTCCCGACGTCGACGATCGGCGTCTTGATCAACGGCGCGCTCGCGTTCGACCGCCGCGTTCCGATCAACCTCAACTACACCTTCACAAACGACATCAACAACTATTGCATTAATAAAGTCGGAATCAAAAAGGTTCTCACGTCGCAAAAGTTGTTGGCGAAGTTGCCGCATTTGAACCTCGACGCGGAGCTTCTCGTTTTGGAAGAACTCGCGCCGAAGATCGCTAAAATCGACAAAATCCTCGGCCTCCTCGACTCCTTGACGCCGACTTGGCTCCTCGAACGCCGCCTCGGTTTGACGAAAGTTAAGTTGACCGACCTGAACACCGTCGTCTTCACGAGCGGTTCGACCGGAATGCCGAAGGGCGTTATGCTGACGCACGGCAACGTCGCGGCGAATATGCAGAGCTTCGGTCAATCCGCGTCCCCGACGCCGGACGACTCGCTCCTCGGCACGCTTCCGTTCTTCCACTCGTTCGGTTACACGGTGTCGATTTGGTTCCCGCTCGCCTATCCTTACGCTTGCTATTACCACTTCAACCCGCTCGAACCGCGCCAAGTCGCCGAAGTCGCGCGCCGTTACCGACCGAAACTTTTCCCGACGACGCCGACGTTCCTGCGGACGTACCTGCGCCGTTGCGACCCCGCCGACTTCGAGTCGATCGACTTCCCGGTGCCGGGCGCCGAAAAGACGCCGGCCGACCTGCGCGACGCTTGGAAGGAAAAGTTCGGTTACGACCTTTGCGAAGGATACGGCGCGACCGAAATGGCGCCGGTTATGTCGGTCAACAAGCCGCCGCGCCGCGCTCCGGACAATTTTTCGCCCTATCATAAAGCCGGGTCGATCGGCCGCACGAGCCCGAACTTCGTCGCGAAAGTCGTCGATATGGAGACCGGCGAAGAACTTCCGCCGAACGTTTCCGGGATGCTTCTCGTCAAGAGCAACTCGATCACGCCCGGTTATTACGACGATCCGGAGCGCACGGCGAAAATTTTCGTCGGCGACTGGTACGTTTCCGGCGATATTGCCAAAATCGACGAAGACAACTTCATCTTCATCACCGGGCGCGAAACGCGGATGTCGAAGATCGGCGGCGAAATGGCGCCTCACGGCCTCATCGAAGAGCGGTTGGCGCAGGTCGTTCAAGATTGGGAACGCGAAAACGCCGACCCGAACGCCGCCGCGTCCGACGACGACGCGAAATCGGCGCTTCGTCTCGTCGTTACCGCCGTCCCGGACGAAAAGAAGGGCGAAAAGTTAGTCGTTCTTTACACCGACCTTCCGAGCAATATCGACGAGCTTTGCAAACGAACCGCCGCGACCGGGCTCCCGCAACTTTGGGTTCCGTCGCCGGCCAACTTCCGCAAAGTCGACGCGATTCCGATTTTGGGAACCGGCAAGCTCGACTTGAAGGGCGTCAAAGACCTTGCGCTTCAACTTTACGGCCTCGCCGACGTTCAACATTAGTCGCTTTTTTGCGGTTCGACCGTTCGAACGGTCGAACCGTTTCCCCTCGCCGCGCCGATTAAAGCGCCGTTCGTCGGTTTCCTTTCCTTTTCCGACGATTCGACGCGTTTCCGATCGGGCGGCGGTCGCAGGTCGACGCGTTTCTCGCAAGCGCGTCGACCTTTTTTCTTTCCGCGACCTCCTTGTTTTCGCTATTTTTCCCAGTCTCCGCATATTCTCGTTTCGCCGCGCAAACGTAAATTTCGCCCGAAAATCGTTCCGTTCGTCCCCGTTCCGACGACGCGATTCTAAACTTTTCGCGACCCGGCGTTCCGGCCTTTTCCGCCGCGACGTCCTTTTTTCC
>JAFSFF010000290.1 GCA_017435375.1 Thermoguttaceae bacterium | reverse complement strand
CGTTGATTTGGGCGCTTCGGGCGAAGTCGGCGATTTCGGAACGACCGGAGCGGTTGGGAGTATCGGGGAAGACGCGCAAGACGGAGGGAATTATCGTAATAGCGAAAATGGGAAAATTGGGCAAAATGGCGGAAACAGCGGGGTCGGCGGCGTCGCGGACGCGGTCGAACGCTTCGCCGCCGGCGGTTGGGGCGTTTATACGGAAGAAGACGCGGACGCCTCCGGCGAAAACGCGGTCTTCGTCGAACTCGACGGCGCGCCCGGATATTCGTTAAAATGCGAAAAGTCGGGGTCGAAAAAGACGTTTTTGCAATGGACGGCGCAAGGTTTCCCGACGCGGGCCGGGCTGACGCTCGCTTGGCGCTTCCGCGCTCGGTCGACCGTTCCGTTCTCGATCGACGCGTCCGTTCCGAGCTTCTTTATGTCCGGGAAACCTTGGACGAATTACGGCGTCGTCGCTTGCGACCGGCTCGAGTTCGGCCCGGAATGGCGCGAATACGAGCTGATCGTCTCGTCGAAAGTCGACGCCGAGGACGCCCGGCTCACCTTCTTTTTGGGCGGCGCGATTCCGGACGGCGCCCGGTTCGACTTCGTCCCGGGAACGGCTCGCGCGGTCGAGCGGCGGTCGGTCGGGCTCGTCGAGGACGTCGGGAACTTGGTCTTGACCCGTTGGCAAAACGGAGACGCCGCGTCGACGCCCGCGACGCTCGAATTTCTCGACCCCGAAACGAAAGCGGCGACGAAACGCTTCCTCCCGACCGCCGACGAACGCGAATTCGCCGGGTTCAAGCGTTGGACGCTCGACGAATTGAAAGCGCCGAACGACTTTTGGTTCGATTTGGCGACGAAGCGACTTTACGTCTTGAGCGACGAGAATCCCGGCGTCGCGTTCGAGGGGATTGAAGCGCCGTTGCGAACGAATACTTGCGTTTGCAACGCGAACGACGTCGTTATTGAAAATATCGCGTTTTCACATACGGCCGCGCACGGGATTTCCCTCAACGGGGCGAAACGCTGCGTCGTTCGGAACTGCGATTTCGATTGGATCGGCGGCGGCGACCTTTATCGCGAAGGCGGCGCCGGGCGTCGAACGCGGTACGGGAACGGCGTCGAATTTTGGGAAAGCTCCGAAGATTGCGTCGTTGAATTTTGCCGATTTTCCCGAATTTACGACGTCGCGGTAACGACGCAAGGGCCGGAAAAAGCGGTTTCGCGGAATTTGACGATTCGCGACAACACGATGTTCGACTGCGAGCAAGCGTTCGAAATTTGGTTCACTCACCCGGAAACCGTCGTCGAAAACTTGATTTTTGAACGGAATCTTTGCGTCGATATGGGGAACTGCTGGGGACACGCGCAACGCCCGAATCCGCGCGCGACGCCCCTTCTCGGGTACGGCCTCGACGCGAAGAAAGTCGACGTTATTATCCGCAAAAACGTTTTTTGCGGAACGGTTCAACACTTCGTTTGGTTCTATCACAACCGAATCGGCGAACACCGAATCGACGACAACGTCTATTGGACGCCGGACGAAAGCGTTTTGCCGCGCGAGGAAGGGGAGAAATTCTTCTGGTACGACGCGAAAAATCCGCAAAGTTTAACGTTCGACGAGTACCGCAAGGCGACCGGGCACGACGCGAAATCGCGCTGGGTCGAGCCGAAGTTCCGGAATCGCGACGCGAACGACTTCGAGCTGCTGAACCGCGACGAACTCGCCGCCGGGCCGCGTTCGCAACGTTGACGGAAACGTTAAAATGGAGAAAATAGGCGAGAAATAACGAAACGCCGTCGTCGAGTCGGAACTCGGCGGCGGCGTTTTCGTTAGGAAAGCGGTTCGCGTCGAACGGCGGCTCGGCGCGAACGATTTTAACGGCGGAAGCGATTATTCCGCGTCGTCGGCTTTCTCGTCGGCGGAAGTTTCGTCGGTCGAGGCGGGCGCTTCCGCTTCGTCGACTTTCTTGACGCAATAATTCTTGATCGCGTCCGATTCGAGTTCTTCCGGCGTCAGGTCGGCGAGCTTTTTCGCCTCGAACGCGAGCCGTTTGCGCTTATCCGCTTCCGTCGCGTCGGCTTCTTGCGTTTCGTCTTCCTTAACTTCGACGACGATAACGTCCGCTTCGTCGAAGGCGCCGCGCAGGAGTTCTTCCGACAACGGGTCTTCGAGGTTCGACTCGATCGCTCGACGCAACGGGCGCGCGCCGTAATCGAAGTTGCTCCCGCGCTTGACGAGGAGTTCTTTCGCTTCGTCCGAAAGGAGGAGACGCAGATTCTTCTCCGACAAACGACCGCGAAGTTTCTTCAACTCCATATCGACGACGGCGTTCAAGTCCGCTTCGTTCAGGTGGCGGAAAACGATAATATCGTTGAAACGGTTGATGAATTCCGGACGGAAAACGCGTTCGATTTCGTCGGTAACGCGTTGTTTCATATTGGCGTACGACGCGTCGTTATCCGGGCGTTGGAACCCGAACGCCGACTCGTTTTTGATCGCCTCGGCGCCCGCGTTCGTCGTCATGATCAGGATCGTGTTCCGGAAGTCGACGACGCGACCGAAGCTGTCGGTCAAGCGGCCTTCTTCCAACACCTGCAGGAGGATGTTGAAAACGTCCGGGTGCGCCTTTTCGATTTCGTCGAGCAAAACGACCGAGTACGGACGACGGCGAATCTTTTCGGTCAACTGGCCGCCCTCGTCGTGTCCGACGTATCCCGGAGGCGCGCCGACCAAACGGCTGACGTTGTACTTCTCCATATACTCGCTCATATCGATCGAGACGAGCGCGTCTTCGTTGCCGAACATAAACTCGGCCAACGCTTTGGCGAGCAACGTCTTACCGACGCCGGTCGGGCCCGCGAAAATGAAGGAGCCGATCGGGCGTTTCGGGTCTTGGACGCCGCTGCGACTGCGTCGAACCGCCTTCGAAATCGCTTGAATCGCTTCGTGTTGGCTGACGACGCGGCGGTGCAGCTCGTCTTCCATTTGAACGAGACGCTTCGAGTCTTCCGTCGTCAGGCGAGTCAGCGGAACGCCGGTGATGAGCGAAACGACCTCCGAAACGACCGTCGCGTCGACGACGCCGTTCGTTTCTTGGAGTTTGTCGCGCCATTCCTTCTGCAGTTCGTCCTTTTCCTTGCGGATTTGGTCGATTTGGTCGCGAAGGAGCGCCGCTTGTTCGAAATCTTGGTCGGCGACCGCGCGGTCTTTTTGCTTTTGCAGGTCTTCCGAGCGGCGGTCGAGGTCGTGCAAGTCGGGCGGACGCGTCATCGTCTTGAGTCGGACGCGAGCGCCGGCTTCGTCGATCACGTCGATCGCTTTATCCGGGAGGCAGCGGGCCGAGATGTAACGCTCCGACAACTCGACGGCGGCTTCGAGCGCGTCGTCGGTAATTGTAACGCGATGGTGTTCTTCGTAACGTTCGCGCAATCCTTTGAGGATTTCGACCGTTTCGGCGGCGCTCGTCGGGTTGACGACGACCGTTTGGAAGCGGCGTTCGAGCGCGTGGTCTTTTTCGATGTACTTGCGGTACTCGTCGAACGGCGTCGCGCCGATGCATTGGATTTCGCCGCGCGAGAGCGCCGGTTTCAGGACGTTCGCCGCGTCGATGGCGCCTTCGGCCCCGCCGGCCCCGACGAGCGTGTGCATTTCGTCGATGAAGAGAATCGTGTTCTTCGTGCGACGCACTTCGTTCATCAAGGCTTTAATACGTTCTTCGAATTGCCCGCGGTACTTCGTCCCGGCGACCATCATCGCCAAGTCGAGGACGACGACGCGCTTGTCCATCAAAATTTCCGGGACGTTTCCGTCGACGACGCGTTGCGCGAACCCTTCGACGATCGCCGTCTTGCCGACGCCCGCTTCGCCGAGGAGAACCGGATTGTTTTTCGTTCGGCGACTCAAAATTTGCATCGCGCGTTCGATTTCCGCTTCGCGACCGATCACCGGGTCGAGTTTCTTTTGACGCGCGAGTTCCGTTAAGTCGCGACCGAACGAGTCGAGCGCCGGCGTCTTCGACTTGCCGGGGCGGGTCGCCGCGTCGCCGGTCGAGGCCGAGCGTTCCGAACCGGTCGAACCGGAGGCGGAAGAGGACGCGTCGTCGGACGGCGTTCCGCTAAAACCGCCGCGATCGTCGAGATCGCCGCTTTCGGACGCTTCGCCGAGCGTCGTCAAAATTTCTTCGCGAACGTCGTCGAGCTTCAGCCCGAGGTTCATCATCACCTGCGCGGCGACTCCGTCGTGTTCCTTCAGCAAGCCGAGGAGGAGGTGTTCCGTCCCGACGTAATTATGCTTCAGGCGTCGCGCTTCTTCGAGCGCGTATTCGATCGCCTTTTTGGCGCGCGGCGTCTGCGGCAGGCGTCCCTTCGTAACCGTATCGGTGCCGCTGCGGACGAGTTTTTCGACCTCCAGACGCATCGTGCGGAGGTCGACGCCCATCTTCTTCAGGATGTTGGCGGCGACGCCGGTTCCTTCTTTAATGAGACCGAGGAGGAGGTGTTCCGTTCCGACGTATTCGTGGTTGAAACGAAGCGCTTCCTGGTGCGAGAACTGCATCACTTTGCGCGCTCGGTCGGTAAATCGCTCGTAAGGCATATTCTTTTCTTCTTCTCAATATTATTATACTGGCGATTCGTCGTTTTTTCGCGTTGCGTCTCGCGATCGCGGCGAGCGAACGACGAAGCGGCGCTCGTCGACCGTCGGCGAGGCGGGGCGAAAACGGGAATCGAGGTATAACGTCAAACGCGCGCCGAGGGAACGCCGAGGGCGTCGAGGTTCGGCGGCGAGCGTCGTCTTCTCTATTGTAGTCGATTCGTTCGATTCGTCTAGCGACCCGGAAAAGCCGCGCGAAATTTTTTTCAAAAATTACGTCGATTCTCCGCTTTTTTACGTCGCGAACGGCGGAAATTTTTTTCTTTCGAACGAAAAAAATTATTTTTTGAAATCGCGTCGGCGGGAAAAAAGCGTCGAACGACGTAAAATTGGGGCGAAGTCGCGGGCGCGTCGTCGGCGTCGGGCGGGGGCAAGTCGGCGACGAATCGGCTCGGGCGTTTTTTTGCTCTGGACGCGGGAAAAAAAATTCGTTATGGTTGCGCCGAATAATTCGATTTTTTCGATTTTGCGTTTCGTTTTGTGAAAAACGTCGACAAACGGAACGCGGTTTCGACCGCTTGACGGAACGGCGAACGTTGGCCGCCGGCTCGCGGACGTTGCAAGGAAAAACGCAAAATGACGACCCAACGCAAAAAAAGCGCCGCGATCGCGCGAACTTTTCTCGGTTTCTCGTTATTATACGCCGTCGGTTGCGCGGACAAAGAAGAAAATTTTCCAAAAAACGACGATTCCAAGGCGCAAGTCG
>JAFSFF010000289.1 GCA_017435375.1 Thermoguttaceae bacterium | reverse complement strand
CTCGGCGTCGAGGCGATGGGGTTCGGCGACGTCGCGGCGCTCGGCGTTATCGGAGCGTTCGTCGGTTGGCAAGGCGCGGTCGTCGCGTTCTTCGTCGCGCCGTTTTTCGGTCTTGTTTTTGGGTTTTTGAGGCGATTTTCCGATAAAACGCCGGAAATTCCTTACGGCCCGTTCCTTTGCGGCGGCGCGGTTGTTTATTTAGCGTTTCGCGAGCGTTTTGACGCCTATTTGGCGCCGTTTTTTGGCGATCCGCTTTTTCTCGCCGGGTTGGCGGTCGTCGGTTTCGCGCTCCTTTGGGCGTTGTTGACGGCGCTTCGCGTCGCGAAAAGTTGGGCGCGGCGCGGTTGAGGCAAAACGAATTTGAGCGCGACTCGCCGTTCCGGTTTTCGCGATAACGGCGAGTTTAACGCCGTTTTTTCTCGATCGTTTCGACGAGCAAACGTTCCCAACGATCCCAAACGCGCGTCGCTTCGTAAGGCTCGACCGATTTTCGAGCGGCGACGCCAAACCGAGCGCGAAGTTCTTTCGACTCGATCAGCGCGTCGAGTTTTTGCGCAAAATCGTCGACGTCGGCGGCGAGAAAACCGTTTTCGCCGTCGACGATCAACTCGTTAACGGACGGAGCGTCGGCGAAACCGAGCGTCGGGAGACCGAGCGACTGCGCTTCGGTCAACGCGAGGCTAAAACCCTCGTAAGCCGACGGAAACGCGAAAATATCGCTTTTTAATAATTCTTCCTTGATTCGCGGCGTCGAAGGACGAATAAAGACGCGATTTTCTAATTTAAGTTTGGAAACTAACGAAACGAGTTCGTCGCGGTAACGCACGTTCGGGTAAGGATCGCCAAAAAAGGAAACGCTCCAATCGGGACGACGCGCGGCGATCTTGGCAAACGCTTCGATAAGAAGACGTTGCCTTTTTTGTTGTTTGTCGAAACGCGCGACGCAAATAATTCGCGGGTTTCCTTCGCGTTCGCGGCGGTCGACGTCGACGCGTTCGGCGAATTGCGGAACAACGTTCGGAATCGCGACGATTTCGGTCGAAGCGACGGCTCGAATCGCCGGAACGAAACTCGGAAGGAGCGCCTGAACGACGTCGCAACGTTCGAGCGTCGCCTTTAAGGCTTGAGGGGAAGACGCGCGGCGGAAAACGGCCGCGGGTTCGTTGTGCGTCGTTACGACGGTCGCAAAATCGTTTTTAGGGCGGCGATAAAAGAGCGTTTCGGCGTCGTCGATCGAAAACGGAACGACGACGTCGGGGCGGAACTCGTTTAATAACGCGTCGAGTTTCGGGCGAACGAGGCGGCGACGAGCGACTTCGTAAGGGTTCGGGCAAGAGGAAAACAAAGGGAAACGACGAAACGGACGCGTCGTTTCCCGCAAAACCTTCGCGGTCAAAAGGGAGAGCGGCGGACGCTTCAAACCGTTCAAATTGAAGAGACGAACGCGCGAATCGATCGGAAAAACCGGGGGCGCGTCGCCAAAAGCGTCGTATGCCGCGTCGACTTCCCAACCGCGTCGAACGAACTCGTTGGCAAATTCGCAAAAGACTTTTTCTCCGCCTCCGACCGTTTGCGTTAGGCGACCGTTGAACAGTAAAAGTAGAAGTTTCATTGGATGACTCGACGAGGAGGCAAAGGACGAACGCGTTAAGATTACGTCGGTTTTTCGCTCGGCGTTTTTTTAACGATTCCGTTGGGCGTCCAAATTTGTTTCGTTTTTCGGATTTCGGCGCGGATTTTTCGGTTTTTTTCGATCGATTCCCGCGTCGCGTAAGGGCGCTTGTGATCGAGATGAAGGTTGACGAGGGAATAGCGGAGCTGCTTCCCGCGGATTCCGAGGTTCGCGAGACGTTCGCCGAACTCGCGGTCGAGCCCGCCGTATCGCATTTCTTCGTTAAAACCGTTAATTTTGTAAACGTCGTCTTTCCAGCAAGAGCTGCAGCACCCGTTCCAACTGGCGAGCGTCGGCGTCGTCCAATTTAAAAGGGCGGCGAGAAAAGGCGAGTCGACGATTTTCGGCGCGGAAAACGGGCGCGTTTTAAGGCCGCGTTCGCGGAGCCAACGGAGCGAAAAGCAGCGGCCCGACTCGACGTCGTCGCGAGTCAACGCTCGGCTCAACTCGAGCGGCAACTTGACGTAACCGCCGGAAACGAACCAACCGCGTCGCGCGGCGCGGTAATGCGTTTCGACAAGATCGGGACGAGCGACGCAGTCTTGATCGGTAAAAATCAAATATTCCGATTCCGCGGCCTCGACGGCGAGATTCAAAACGCGACATTTTTGAAAACCTTCGTCGGGAATCCATATTCGTTTAATATTTGCGCCCGATTCGGCGCGAACGCGGTCGATTAACGCGCCGGTTTCGTCGCCGGAACCGTCGTCCGCGATCAAAATTTCCAGCGGAAAGCGGTCGAAACGTTGATTCAAGTAACCCCAAAGCGTTTTTTCGAGCCAATCGGGATTATTGTACGTTGAGACGACGACGCCGATCGAGCGCGGACGTTCGACGCGAGCGGCGCGGCGGCGAGACGGCGGAAAGTTTTGCAAAACGGCGTCGCGTAAAGACGTTAAAATCGGCAAGCGCATCGCGGTTCCTTCGTTCGACTTTGACGGCGCGACGTCGGAAAAGACGAATAAAACGCGCCGATTATTTCAATTAGCGCGATTATACGGACGTTCGAGGAAAACGTCAACCTCGAAAAAAGATTTTTCCGCGCCGCGAAGGAAAACGCGAGTCGGGCGGACGACGAGACGGCCCGGGAGACGACCGCCGCGTCCGTTGGAAAGGGTCGATTCGTAAACGAAGCGCTCCGCCGTCGAGTCGGGCGAAAGCGCGACGCCGTATTCGCGTTGCATAAAACGAAGGAAGCGCCGATAATCGCCCGTTTGACCCGAAAATTCGATTCGACGCTCGGAGATCGCGTCGAAATAACAAGCGAAAACGCCGGTTAAGTCGTCGGTCGCGTCGCCGGTCGAAATCGCGACGCGGTATCCGACGAGACCGTCGTCCGTCGCGACCGCGTCGACTCGCGGCCAATTTTCGACGAGCCAAGCCGGGGAGTGTCCGAAGCGAAAAAGCTCTTCGAAGCGGCGCGGCGTCGAACCGGAATCGACGAAAGCGGAGGACGTCGTCGCGTCGGAGGCGAAGGGGGCCGACGAGAGCGAAGGCGCAAAACGAGATTCCGCAAAGCGCGCGAACGACGAACGTTCGTCCGGAGACGAAAGCGGAGCGGAAAAGGAAGAGGCCGGCGGAGAGACGGCGTCGAATCGAGCGTTTCCGTCGACCGGCGCGACGTCGGCGGCGGACGGCGCGTTAAAATTGGCGTTAAAATCGGTTTTTCCGTTCCAAACGTCGTAACGCGACGCGGGAGAATTTCGCGTCGACGCGCCGTTTTCGAAATTATCAAACGACGGGGGAAGTCGCGAAACGTCGGCGACGGCGGGCGCGGTCGGCGACGCTTGCAAAAAGCGGAAGGGCCAAAAGGAACGCGGTTTGGGCGCCGACGCGTTCGCCGACGTCGGCGACGGTTCCAACGGCGCGACCATTCGTCCGGAATCGACGATCATTTTCGGAACGGTAAAGGCGGTAAAGGCGAAAAATAGGTATTTTAACGCAAAAAAAAGACGCGTTTTCATCGGACAATTTTCATTTCTAGCGTTGGGCCGCGAGTCGGTTGAAGGCAAAATGGGGGAACCTTATCGTTAACGTCGACCGCGAGAAGAGGAAAATTGCGTTTGAGGCGCCGCGTCCGATTTTTCAACCGACGGCGAGCGTTTTTGACGGGACGGACGGAAAAAAAGGGGAAGGGGAGGAAAAGGGGATATAGGCGATTAAGGAAAAGACGCGAAAATCGAGCGAGCGGCGACGAACGCGTCGAAAAATAATGAGAATCGACGTCGAAACGCGGTTTTGCCCTAGCGGTCGAACGGAAAATTTGATACGATGCGCAAGGTCGTCGTTCGACGGCGAAGAGAGGCGGACGCGTCGCGCGTCGAACGCTTGGAAAAGTTTAACGGTAAAAGGGAAGATAACGGCAAAATGATTCGTCGTTGGAGAAAAACGTTGGTCGGCGCGTCGGCGTCGGCGTTGGCGATCGCCTTAGGGGCGGTCGTTTGCGTCGGGGTCGGCGGAGGGTGCCGCAACGTTCCGTTTTACCGGATGACGAGCAAAGCGTCGAAAAGTTTGCCGCTTAGCCGCGAAGGAATCGTCGCGTTCGAGCGGGGCGATCTGTTGCGCGCGGAGGAAAATTTGCGCGAAGCGGTCGAACTAAACGATTCCGACGTCGAGACTTGCCGTTATTACGCGGAAACGCTTTGGCGACTCGGCAAGCGAGACGAAGCGATCGCGGTCTTGGAGGCGGCGGCGGAAAAGCGGGCGACGATCGACGTCGAGGAGTCGCTTTATCGGTCGCTCGGCGAAAAAGCGCTCGAACGGAATCGACCGGAGGACGCCGCGTTTTGGGCGAATAAAATCGTCGATTTGACGCCGAAAAGCGCCGTCGGTTGGGAACTGCGCGGAAAGGCGGCGCGTCGGCTCGGGCGCTCGGCCGAAGCGCTCGAAGATTTTCAGCGAGCCGCTCATTTTGCGACCGACGACCGCGAGCTGTTGCGCGAAATCGCGACGATTCAAAACGAAATCGGCGATTTCGACGCCGGGCTCGCGACTTGGCAACATTTGGAACGACTTTATCCGACGAATCGCGAACCGGCCGAAATTTTCGCCGGGCAAGGGGAAGCGTATTGCGGACTCGGACTCGTCGTCGAAGCGGAGGAGTCGTTCGAAATCGCGGCGGCGAACGCGCCGGACGTCGTCGAATACCGGCGTCGCTTGGCGGAAACGCGGCTCGCTCGCGGCAAAATCGACGGCGCGTTGGCGGCGCTCGGCGAAGCGTCGGCGCGCGACCCGAACGACCCGGCGGTTCGCGAATTATGGGCGCGAGCGTTGCAAATGCGGCAAACGGCGAGCGTTCGAGAGACGATTCCGCGTTAAAACGGTTGGAACGGAGCGAAAACGCCGGCGGTTTAAAACGCGACGTTCGCGAGAAATGAACGAAATAGGCAAGTTAGGGCGTCGACGGCGTTGGAGCGCTTTGCGTCGAGTCGACGGCTTTTGACGGCGGCGCGGCTTGTCGAGCGTCGAAATAAGAATCTTTTTGAAATTTTTGTCCGCAAGCTCTTGAAAATCGCGGGCGACTCTGTTTTAATGAGATAATCGGCGGTTCGGCTCGAAAATTTTCCGTCGTCGCGTCGCGTCGACGTTCGGGGCGACGGTTCGAGTGAAGCCGGGCTTTCGTCGCCAAGCGGCGGGGGCGAAAACGGCGATTTTGTCAATATTATTAATGCAACGTTTGATACGGCGTTGGACGCGCGTCTTCGCCGACCGTTTTTCGCGGGAAAGCGACGTTCGTTTTTCTCGCCGCCTTTTATTTATTCCGTTTTTTTGAGGTTCACCGATGAAACGTTCGATTTTGCGTTCCTCCGTCGCGACGTTTGCGCTCGGCGCCGTCGTCGGGGCGGCTCTTTCCGTTCAAGCCGACGAAGCGAAAAAAGTCGTTAAAAACCCCGAATTCGAAAAAATCGTTATTTTCGAAGGGTATCGCAGCGAGGGCGCGGCCTTCGGCGACTTCAACAAAGACGGCGTCGTCGACGTTCTTTCCGGACATTATTGGTACGCCGGGCCCGATTTCAAAAAAGAGTATAAAATTTACGAAGGGGACGCGAAATACGATCCGGAAGGGTACTCGAACTCCTTCGTTAACTTCGTCGAAGACCTGAACGGCGACGGTTGGGACGACTTTATCCTCTGCCCGCACCCCGGCGTTACCGGTTATTGGTACGAAAATCCGAAGGGGGAAGACCGCCTTTGGACGGCGCATGAGTCGACGATCGAACTCGGGAACGAGTCGCAGGCTTGGGAAGACGTCGACGGCGACGGGAAAAACGAGTTGATCTTCAACCGCAACAACTGGTACGGAATCGCCTTCCCGAACCGCGGCGACAAGGCGAACGAACCTTGGAAATTCCTCGCGGTTTCGAACGAAAATTCGAAATATCAACGTTATTTCCACGGGAACGGCGTCGGCGATATTAACGGCGACGGTCGCGCCGACCTCCTCGAAATGGACGGCTGGTGGGAGCAACCGGAAGACTTGAACGCCGTTCCTTGGAAGTTTCACGAGTTCAAGTTCGCGGACGCCGCGTCGAACATTTTGGTCGCGGACTTCAACGGCGACGGCTTGAACGACGTCTTCACCGCTTGGCACTGCCACCTTTACGGGCTCGTCTGCTGGATTCAAAAGCGCGACGCTTCGGGCGCGATCTCCTTCGACGCGCAGTGGCTGATTCCGACCGAGCCGGCGGACGACTTCTATCCGAAAGTCAGCCAGCTCCACTCGATGGCCTTGGCGGACTTCAACGGCGACGGCGTCCAGGACGTCGTTACCGGGAAGCGTTGGTGGGCGCACGGTTCGAAGGGCGACGTCGGCACGAACGACCCGGCGCTCCTGATATGGTGGGAAACGAAACGCGGCGCCGACGGCAAAGTCGAATTTATCCCGCATGAAATCGACGATAATTCCGGCGTCGGGACGCAAGTTACCGCGAAAGACGTCAACAAAGACGGCGTCGCGGACGTTTTGGTCGGGAACAAAAAGGGCGTTTTCCTCTTCTTGACGAAATAACGCGATTTTAAGCAAATAACGCGGCGAAATTCGGCTTTCGACCGCTTTTCCGGCGTCGCCGTTCGCATCTTAAACGGCGGCGGGGCGGGGAACGCGGTCGAGGGCGGCGATAGGTCGCGACGTAAATAAAAGCGGCGGCGACGCCGAACGACGACGGGCGCGAACTCGGCGACGAGGGCGCGTCGGTTCGTTTTCGTTTTGAAACGTTTTGAAAAGGTGTTTTTGATGACAAACTTCCTCTTTGCGCAAGCGGCGAGCAGCTTCGGCAACGGCGTCGACGTTCTCGTCTTTTTCGCGTTTTTGGCGGCGGTCGCTTTCGTCGCGTTCGGCATGAGCCGCAACTCTGGCGGAGACAGCGAATCGTACTTCTTGGCCGGTCGCGGTTTGAAGTGGTGGCTGATCGGTTTTTCGCTCATCGCGGCGAACATTTCGGCGGAGCAATTCGTCGGGATGTCCGGCCAAGCGGCGGACTACATTGGCTTGGCGGTCGCGAGTTACGAATGGATCGCGGCGCTTTCGTTGGTTATCGTCGCGTTTTTCTTCCTGCCTCGCTTCCTGAAAGCCGGGATTTACACGATTCCGGAATACTTGGAAACGCGGTACAATAAGTCGGCGCGTTCGATTATGTCGATTATGATGATGATTATGCTCGTCGCGGTCAACATCACGGTCGTTACGTTCGCCGGCGCGAAGGCTTACGCCGTTTTCTTCGACGGTATGACGCTCGGCCCGGTCGCGCTCGACTTGACGTTCTTCTGCTGGGCGATCGGGATTTTCGCGGCGCTGTACATTTTCGCGGGCGGTTTGAAGGCTTGCGCTTGGGCGGACTTGCTCCAAGGTTCGGCGCTGATTTTGGCCGGCGCGGTCGTTCTTTGCTTCTCGCTGAAAGCGCTCGGGAGCGCCGATATTAGCTCGCTCGCCGCCGGAAGCGCGGACGCCGTTTCGAAGCTGACCGCCGATATGGGCGCTTGGGAACGTTTCTCGACCCTCAACGCCGACAAACTCCGTATGAACCTCCCGAGCTGGGACTTGGTTCTCCCGGTTACCGCGTTGATCTTCGCGATTTGGATTCCGAACCTCTATTACTGGGGCCTCAACCAATACATCATTCAACGCACCTTGGGCGCGAAGTCGCTCGGCGAAGGCCAAAAAGGTCTCGTTTTCGCGGCGTTTATGAAGCTCTTGATTCCGTTCATCGTCATTTTCCCGGGGATGATCGCGCTGAACCTCTTTAGCGCCGACATGAAAGCGAACGCCGACAAAGCGTCCGCGAAGGAAATGGCGCGCTTCGAAGAAGTTAAGGCGAACCCGACGACCGGCGCGACGCTCTTCTCGTTCAACCGCAGCTTCGCGTCGATCTATCCGGAAAAAGCGGACGAAATCCTCGCGTTCAACGCCGCCGCGTCCGGAGTCAACCTCGACGAAGCGGTCGCCGCCGCCGAAAAAGCGGGCAAAATCAACAAAGGAATGAAAGACGAAGAACTGCGCGTCGCGAAACTCGCCGCGATTCAAGCGAAAGCGCCGACCGCGAAAACCGGCGCGATGCTCAACGGTTGCGACTACGACGCCGCGTTCCCGCTCTTGATGGCGAAGGTCGTTCCGACCGGCGGCTTCAAGGGCTTTATGCTCGCCGCGCTTCTCGGCGCCATCGTCAGCTCGGTCGCCGCGATGTTGAACGCCGCGTCGACGATTTTCTCGATGGACATTTACAACGAATACCTCGTCGATAAGAACCTCGACGAAGCCGCGCGCCAAAAGAAACTCGTTTTGGTCGGGCGTATCGCGGTCGTCGCGTTCGTTTTGATCGGCTGCGTCGTCGCGCCGATGTGGGCGAACCCGAAATTCGGCGGCGTCTTCAAGGCGATCCAAGAGTTCCAAGGCTACATTTCGCCGGGTATCTTCGCCGCGTTCGTCGTCGGTTTCTGGATGAAGAAAGCGCCGAACTCCTACGGCGCGATCGCGTTGATCGCTTGCCCGATTCTTTACGGCGCGTTGGCGACGTTCGTTCCGTCGCTCGACTTCCTGAACCGTATGGCGGTTACGTTCGCCGTTTTGATCGCGTTGGCGGTCGTTATGTCGATCGTCTGCCCGCGCAAAGAAGCGTTCGTTCAAGCGACCGACGAAAGCAAAGCCGAGTTCCTGAAGGAATCGAAGGGCGCGAAAATTTTCGGTATTGTCGTCGTCGTTCTGACGGTTGTTCTGTACCTGCGATACTGGGACTGGGATTTGACGATGTTCTAATCGCGGGAGGAAATTTCGCTTAGCGTTTTTGGGCGACGCGTTGCATTGACGCGGCGCGTCGGCAAGAATCGCCGGGCGAGAAAAGCAAGGAAAAACGCCGTCCGGTCGTTAAGACTTGGACGGCGTTTTTATTTTCGCGGAAAGGACGAGCGTCGACGGGTTTTAGCGACGCTCGTTAAGTTTTGCGATTAAAGGAGTTCTTTGCGCAGCTCGGCGCCCGATTTCGGCGAAAGGTAAGCCGGCGGAACGTCGAGGAGCGTTTTGCAACCGCGGACGCCTTCGGCGTTGAGTCGGTAGGCGGCGCGAGCGCAGGCGACCAAAACGGACGACGTAAATTCCGGGTTCGAGTCGAGTTTCAGCGAATATTCGACGACGTGCTTGTGTTCGCCGTTCCAGCCGGTCTTCCCGGAGCGAACGACGAAACCGCCGTGCGGAATGCCGGAATGGTCGCGCTTCAATTCCTCCGCCGAAATGAAACGAACGATCGTGTCGTAGTCGGCGAAGTAGTTCGGCATCGTCTTGATTTCGCGTTCGATTCGCTCCAAGTCGGCGCCCTCTTTCGCGACGACGAAACATTCGCGCAGGTGCTTTTCGCGAGTCGTCAACGTCGGATTCGAGCCGCTCCGG
>JAFSFF010000288.1 GCA_017435375.1 Thermoguttaceae bacterium | reverse complement strand
GGCGTCGACGTCGTATTCGAGAATCGAACCTTGGTCGACGAGGTCTTCGTCGGACGCGTGAGACGACGCCTTGTCGTCGCGTTTCGGCGCCGGGAACAATTCCCCGCACTCGGGGCAAGCGGTATGACCGCAAGCGACGATAGCGCAACAGTTCGGGCACTCTCGCCCCTTGTTTTTCCCGTCCGTTTTACCGCGCGTCGCGACCGTCGGCATATCGATCGGCCCAAGACGAACGACGTTTTGACCGTAGTCGAGAACGAGGCAGTCGGTCTTGTCGGGCGCGAGTCGAAGCCCCCGCCCAACCATCTGCTGGTAAAGCCCGACCGAGTTCGTCGGTCGAAGCAAACCGACGCAGTCGACATTGGGCGCGTCAAAGCCCGTCGTCAAAACGTTTACGTTGACGAGGTATTTAAGCGACGGCGTTTCGCGTCCGAGCAAGTCGACGACCGGCTTCGAGCGCTTAAACTCGTCGATAATCGCGGCGCGCTCGTCGGCGTTCGTTTCGCCGGTTATCGTCGCAACTCTCGCCCCCGAAAAGTCTTTGAGCGACTTTTCGACCCGTTTCGCCGCGTCGACCGACGGGCAAAAAACGAGGACTTTTTTGCGCTCTTTCGTCAGTTCGACGATCTCCGCGCACGCGCTTTCGAGGACGTTCTTCCCCTTCACCAGCGCGTCGACTTCGGACGCGACGAACTCGCCGCCGCGAATGTGAAGTCCGGAGACGTCGAACTTGCGTTTCCCGCCGCGCGACTTGAGCGGCGACAAGAAACCTTGCGCGATAAGTTCCCTAACCCCAACTTCGTAAACGATTTCCGTCAAAAACCGGTCGGGCCCGCAAATCCAGCCGCAACCGAGGCGATACGGCGTCGCGGTCAAGCCGACGAGTCGAACGTCGGGGTTGACGCGTCGGGCGCCCTCCAAAAACGTGCGGTACATTCCGTCGCCGGAATCGGGGATGAGGTGCGCTTCGTCGACGATTATCAGCTGGAACGGCCCGAGTTCTCCGGCGCGTTGGTAAACGCTTTGAATCCCGGCGATTACGATTTGCGCGTCGGTCGTTCGTTCGCCGAGTCCCGCCGAATAAAGCCCGACCGAAACGCCGTCGACCTCGGCAGAAACGCGCGTAAACGCCTGTTGCAAAAGCTCTTTCACGTGCGCCAAAACGAGCGCGCGTCCGCCGAACTTCGCGACCGTTTTACACAGCGTCGCCAAGACCGGCGTTTTCCCCGCGCCCGTCGGCAAGACGACGCACGGCGCCCCCGTTTTGTTGTTCCGGAGGTACGTCCACACCGTGTCGACGGCCTCTTTTTGATACCAACGCAGTTCCATCACTTGACGCTAAACTCTTGCCGCGTAACGACCGCGTCGCCTTCGAGCGGGATAATCGTTATTTCGAGAACGTAGTCGCCCGCGTCCGGCGTCGCGACGTTTTGCGAACCGTCGACAACATATAACACGTTGTAGCCGATTTCGTCTTTCGTCCAGCGCGGGTCGTCAACAATGCAACTTTCTTTGACGCAACTTAGCGGAATTTCGACGTTTGCGTGTCCCGGCACGGCGTTTTTAATCCGTTCGCCGGAGTATTTCGCGCCGAGTTTGTAAATCGTGTACAAAATCTTACTAAGTCGCGCCGCGACGACGAGTTCGTCGGTCGACGAGTCGTTCAAGCGCAGGCGGATTTTCGGCGTTTCGCCGCGAACGAAATATTCGGACATCGCTAAAATCTCCAAAACGGCGACGAACGGCGGTTCGTACTCGCTCGACAAAACGTCGTCGTAAGTCGCAAAGATATGCAAACGCTCGGATTGAGGTTCTTTGACGATTTTTTGCGACGGAGAACCTTCGGCGTCGACCGCGACGACGCGCCAATATTTGGCCTTCGCGTCGACGAGCGTCGTAAACCGCGTTCCGTCTCCTTCGAGCGTCGCGACGCGAGTCCAATTTCCCGCGTCTTCCGAATACTCGACCGCGTAAGCAACTCCGGCTTCGGAAACAAAAGTCGCTTCCGATTGCGTGAAGTGCGCGTAAACCTTGAATCCTTCGAACTCTTCATAACCGGCGCAAACAAGCGCGCCGGAGTCGTAAAGTTCCGCCGTTACATTGTTTCCGTCGGTATCGAGAATAACGACCGCGTTCGGATACGCGATCTCAACGGTCGCGCCGGACGTTAAATCGTAATCGGTCAGGGTGATAAGTTCGGCCATTATTCGGTTTCCGTCGGTAGTTTTGACGTCGTCTCGACGACGAGGGAAGCGAGGCGCGGCAGGTCGTCGAGACGGCAAACGACGACCCACTCGCGCCGATTCTTGCGATGCGCGACCACCGGGAGAAGGTCGGCGCCCGCGTCGCAAGTCGCGTGGTCTAAGGCTTTGTAAAGGTTGAACGCTTCGACGCGTTTGCACTCGATGTGAACGCCGGGCAAGTCGGCGACGACGTCGGGCGAATCGGGCGAACCGCAAAACTGTCGTCCGCGACGCGCTCCGATTCCGAGAACCCGCGTCAGTTCCTTAGCGAGTTCGCGTTCGCCGCAAGC
>JAFSFF010000287.1 GCA_017435375.1 Thermoguttaceae bacterium | reverse complement strand
TTTCCGGATCGCTTTTTCGACGTCGGCATCTGCGAAGCGCACGCGGTCAACTTCGCCGCCGGGTTGGCTAAGGCCGGAATGCGGCCTATCGTCGACATTTACAGCGGGTTCCTGCAGCGCGCTTACGACCATTTGTTCCAAGAGGCGTCGCTGCAAAATTTGCCGATTATCTTCGCGATCGACCGCGCCGGGTTGGTCGGCGCGGACGGCCCGACGCATCACGGCGTTTTCGATTTGAGTTATTTGCGGCCTTTTCCGAATATGACGACGATCGCGCCGGGCGACGCTTGCGATATGGCGCGGGCGTTCGAGTTCGCGCTGACGCTCGACGGCCCGACGGCGATTCGTTACCCGAAGGCGAAGGCGGCGCGGATTCGCCGAGAGGTCGCGCCGTTCGAACTCGGTCGAGCGGAGGTTTTGCGCGACGGAACCGACGGCGCGTTCGTCGTTTGCGGCGGCGGATTGTTGAAAACGGCGTTCGATTTGGCGGAGGATTTCGCGCGCGGCGCCGTTCCGGGGCGACCGCGGCTCGACGTCGGCGTCGTCAACGCGCGCTTTGCGAAGCCGCTCGACCGCGACCGCGTTTTGGCGCCGTTGCGGTCGGGGATTCCGACCGTCGTCGTCGAGGAAAACGCGCTGGCGGGCGGCTTTACGTCGGCGGCGTTGGAGGCCGCGAACGACGAAGGGCTCGACGCGCGCTTTCTGTTGCGAAAAGGCGTTCCGGACGCGTTTATCCGTTGCGGTTCTCGGGACGAGCAGCTCGCCGACGTCGGCCTCGACCGGCCCGGGCTTTTGGAGGCGTTCGACGAGATTCGGGCTCGCGTCGCGCGCTTGACCGGGGCGGGAGGCGCCGCGAAGGGCGAGCAAAGCGGCGAAAAGACGGCGGAAGCCGACGGCTTTATCGTTAAAATCGATAAAGTTGGAGCGCGTTGATCGTCGCCGTCGGGGCGTCGCGTCGCGAACCGGCGAGTCGGAAGCGCGACAAAGAGAAAGAAAACGAAAACGCGAAAACGACGGCGCGTCGAAAGACGTTCCGTCGTTTTTTGCGTTCTTGCGGCGCAAGCGGACGCGTTGGCGAGAAAACGACGTTGGAATTTAGGGAATCTAGCGATTTTAGCGGTCGTCGCGCTGTCGAACGCCGTCGAAAATCGCCGTTTTAACCGCCGTTTGCTTGTCGACTTCGCCGAACGTCGCCGTTTTAACGCTCGTCCGAGCGTCGCTTCGTCGAACGCGTTCGTTTTTTTATTGGATTTTGCCGGTCGAATCGATTTTGCCGGTCGAAGGGGCGCCGTCAACCGATTTTCGCGTCGCGGAGCGCGGCGGCCCAACGCGCTTTCTCTTCGGCGGTCGGTCGCGAACCGGCGAATCGGGCCCGATAATACCGCTCGACAAGTTCGCGAAAGAGACGGCGGGTCGCGTCCGACGTCGGTTCGAGCGTCGCGACGGGAACGGAACGCGGCGTTTTGAGCGATTTTGCGGGATTTAACTTTTTCAGAACGCGTCGCGGCGCGGCGAACGGCGTTTCGTCGGCGGGAAGCGGGGACGACGGCGAAACCGACGCGGCGTTTTGGGCGTTTTGGGCGAGCGCGGCGGCTTCGTCTTCCAACGCGAAACAGCGTTCGAGGAATTCGAGCGGCGTTTCGTCGGCGCGGCGCTCGGTCGCGAGACGTTGCGAAAGCGCTCGTTCGAGCCGATAATAAAACGCGAACTCGCGCCGTCGGCGCCGCGTTCGTCGTCGCGTCGCTTCGACGTCGGCGGCGGAATCGTTTTCGGAACGTCGCCGAAATCCGAACCGTCGACGGCAGAAGAGGATAAGGCGCCAAGCGATAAACGTCGCGATCGCCAAACGCGCCGCCGACGTTAAAAGGCGGCCGACGTTTTCCGGGCTCCAGTCGCCGGAACTCGCCCGGTCGACCGCGTCTTTCAGGCGTTCGAAAGTCGACGCGAAGGGGCGGAAGCCGTCTTGCCCGAACGAACGAATCGCGGCGAACGCGTTCTTCGCCCCTTCGGCCAACGGGCGGTAAAACGCTTCCGTTTGGCGCGCGCCGTTGAAGTTGAGGACGTAATCGCGCCAAACCGACGCGAAAAAGTCGCTCCAAAGCGCCGCGTTGAGGAGCAAAGAGTTCGTTTCCGCTTCCAACGCCGCCGGAGTCGCGTCGAGTCGGAGCCAAGCGCCGTCGGCGAGCCAGGTCGCGTCGACCGACGGGCCGGAGGACGGAGCGTCGACGACCGGCGCGAGGGAAGCGGCGGGGGAGTCGGACGTCGGGAAGTTGGACGGCGGAATAAAAGCCTCCGTCCAAGAATGCGCGTCCGACTGCCGAACGATCGTTTCGCCGCCGTTTTCGTTCGGAAAGACGAGGAAACCGACGACCGTTCGCGACGGTATCCCGACCGCTCGCAACATCAGCGCGAGCGCGCCCGCGAAGTACTCGCAATGCCCGCTTTTATTGACCGAAACGAAGTCTTCGAGCGGATCGAGCCCCGGCGTTCGCGCGACGCCGCTTCGGTCGTATCGGTATTCGCCGACGTCTCGGAGTCGCGACGTTAGATAACGCGCTCTTCCGGCGAAATCTTCCTTGGGAAGCCCGGATTCCGCGTCCCAACGGCGCGCGGTCGCGATCAACTCCGGAAAACGCTCCGCGTCGAGCGCGAGATATTGGTCGAGAAACGGCCAAACGACCTCTTGATTCGGCGTTAGCTCCGTTTGACGGCCGTCGGCGAAAAAAGCGTTCGTCGCGAACCGAAATCGAATTTGACGACCGGCGGCGCGTTGGGAGCGGCGGGCGACGTTTCCTTCAAAATGGAAATCTTGCCGCAAGAAATAAAAGGGCCAAGGCGCGAAAACGACCCTCGTGTCGAGCGGCTCCTGTTCGATTTCGAGTCCGAGAAGCCGGGTTCGCGCGTCGAAAAGACGGGCGGTCGGAACGCCGCGGCGTTCGGCGTCGTCGGACGCGAGCAAAATCGTTTGCAAGTCGGCGAAATCGTCGAGCCGCTCGAACGGGCGCGTCGTTGGGAGGAAAAGCGTCTCGTATAAAAACGTCGGGCGTTTGAGCCGCGCGAGCGCCCAAGTTTCGTCGACGGACGGCGAGCGCCTGTCGTTCGTCGGTCGGTAAAGGGGCGTCGAGACGACGTCGGCCAACGTTCGACCGGAGGTTCCGCCGGGTCTTTCGACCGGACGCGGCGCGCCGGGATAAGTCGGCGGTTGCGGCGGGAGCGAGAAGCGTATGACGGCGCGCGAAGAGGACGTTTGCCGTTCGCGTTCTCGCCGTTCGCGGTTGAGTTTTTCGAGTTCGGTTTGCAACGGGCGCAAAATTTCGTCGGGGGCGACCGGCGACGTTTGCCGAATCGACCGAGCGAGAGACGGAAGGTCGAGACGCGGGGTTTGCCAGTCGACCTGTTCCCAAACGCGGTCGGAATAGCGCGCCATCGGAATTCCGCGCAGGTAAATTGGGGAGGTTGGGTCGATCGGGCGTTTTTTTCCCGTGTCGAGAACGTCGAAAAAGCGGACGGTTAACGTTCGTTGGCGGTTGTCGCCGCTCGGGCCGAGTTCGCCGAGTTCGATTTTTTCCGAAAAGCCGACCGTCGAGCGAATCGCCGGGCCGCCCGCGTTCCAGTTTTCGCGCCCGAATTGAACGTCGCCGATTTCCAGCCGGTGAAAACGCGGGACGAGGCAAAAGAAGACGAGCGCCGCCGCGAACGCCCAAATCGACGAAACGACGAAACGACGGAAAAACTCCGCGTCGATCTCCGCCGACTTGACGCCGCCGCGACGATAAAATCGGAGCGCCGCGTCGGGCGCCTTGCTCGCCGATTCCGCGAGCGCCGCCGTTTCGAGTCGAGCGAAGGTCGACGGAGAAACGGAGGAAAGGACGAGCGCGGTTTCCTCTTCGCGAGTCGTTTGTTTGGGAGCGCGGGGCCCGATAAAACGGGGGCGAAGCGTCGCGTTGACGGCGTAATAGGCGCGCTCCCCTTCAAGCGTTAAGAGCGAAACGGCGCAAAAGACCGAAAGCGCGTAAAACGGCGTTAAAATCGCGAAAAGTCCGCTCCGCTGAAAAACGCAGCCGACCGCGACCTCGACGAAGGAAATCGTCAAAATTTGATAATGAATCCGGCGCGTCTTCTCTTGGTAAAAGAGGAACGTTTGAACGATCGCCAAAATGTTCGCGATCGAGAACGCCAAAAACTCTTGCCGCGAACGCGCCAACGGGCCGAGGTGCGCTAAAACGACCGCGACGATGAGGACGTTCGTCAAGTTTTTCGAAAGCGCGAAAAATCGTTTGCCGTCGACGAAATAAAGAGCGCCGAGGATTCCGAAGAACGAAAACGCGGCGACAAACGCGCCGCTCGCGTCCTCGCCGCCGAGCTGGAGCATAAAGGACGCGAGAATCGCCGCGACGGCGAGAACGGACGAAATAAGGAAATTCATCGGAAACCTCTTTTTCGTTGCGTTAACGAAATTTCGTCGAGCCGTCGAAACGCGTCGCCCGATTTTTCGGGAACGCTCGCGCTCGCCGCGTCTTTCGCCGTCGCCCGTCGTCGGCGCAAACGCTTAGGAACGGCGGTTTACTCGAACATCGCGTCGACGAACGCGTCCGGGTCGAAAACGGCGAAATCGGTTTCCGATTCGCCGAGCCCGACGTATTTGACCGGAAGCCCGACCTTTTGACGAATCGCGACCGCGGCGCCCCCTTTCGCGGTGCCGTCGAGTTTCGAAAGAAAAATGCCGGTGCAGGCGACCGAATCGGTAAACTTGCGCGCTTGGCTAAGGCCGTTTTGGCCGGTCGTCGCGTCGAGAACGAGGAAAACTTCGTGCGGCGCGTCCGGAATCTGCTTCGCGACGACGCGCTTAATCTTTTCCAACTCGTTCATTAAGTTCGTTTGCGTTTGGAGACGCCCGGCGGTGTCGATAACGCAAAGGTCGGCGCCGACTTCGAGCGCGCGGGCGACCGCTTTGTGCGCGACGCTCGCCGGGTCGCTTTGCGGCGGCCCGCAAACGATTTCGACGCCGAGACGGCCCGCCCAGATTTTCAGTTGGTCGACCGCCGCCGCGCGGAAGGTGTCCGCCGCTCCGAGAACGATTTTGTTTCCGGCGTCGCTCATCGCTTTCGTCAGTTTCGCGATGCTCGTCGTCTTGCCGCTCCCGTTGACGCCGCAGAAAAGAACGACCGTCGGGCCGGACTGCGCGAACCGAATCGGCGGCGCGTCTTGCGCCATCAGCGCTTTGAGCTTCGCCTTGACCGCGTCGATCAACTCTTCTCTTTTAACCACGCGGCCGCGGAATTGTTCCTTAATTTCGTCGGTCGCTTCGCGGGCCGCGTCGACGCCCATATCGGTTCGGACGAGCGTTTCGAAAAGTTCGTCCAAAAACGCCGCGTCGACGAGCCGACCTTCTTGTTTAAAGAGGTCGCGAACGTCCGTTTGCAAGACTTTAACTGTTCGGTTTAGACCCTTTTTGATTTTATCGATAAATCCCATTT
>JAFSFF010000286.1 GCA_017435375.1 Thermoguttaceae bacterium | reverse complement strand
GTAATTGGCGTTCGAGCTGGCGACGACGTAATAACGGTCGGTTCCGGGTCGCGTTTTCGGGTAATAGAAGGAGTAAGTGCGGCTCGTAATATTGCGGCTAAGGAGCCAATCGGCGCGGAATTCCGGCGCGACGGAGGTGAAGAGCAAGTCGCCGCATTTCTCTTCGTCGAGCGTTTCGCCCTTTTTCAACGCGATGTAAACTTGCGCGCTCGAATTGTTAAGGCGCGTCGCTTCCGCGTCGGCGATAAAGTCCGCGTCGAAGTATTCGCGACCGACGAGATCGAAAATCGTCCCTTTGAGATTCCCGTTCGAGAGGACGGCGCGAGCGCGAATCGTCTTCCCGGCTAGCGCCGAGATATTTTTCGGGCGTCCGCCGATTTCCGCCGACTCGACCGTCAACGGCTCCGCCGCGACGCGAACGCCGACGACCTTGCCGTCTTCAACCAAAATCTTCTCGACCGGAGCGTTCGTCGCAATATCGACGCCGTTCTTGACGAGTTCGTCGCGCATCATCTTGATAAAGAGGTCGGTGCCCCCTTGGAAGGTGAAAACGCCCTTCGACATAAAGTTCGAAAAAACGATGCCGTAAGTGATCGCCGGGTCTTCGAGCGTCGAACCGTTCGCGTAGGTGATCGGCTCCATCAAGAGGCGAACGACGTCGGGGCGGCCCGGGAAGAACTTGTCGAACAGCTCGCGGGTCGTCGTCGTTTGGTCGTCGTAATGCGTTTGGTTGCGCGCTTCGTCGAAGAACGCCTTAACGGTTTCCTCGGCGATTCCGAACTTCTCGACGAGGAGCCGGGTGAAGTCTTCGCGGTTGAACGTCGTCGTCAGCGAGAATTGCGGGTTGTCGAACTTAATCGCCGGGAGTTGAACGATGCGATCGGCGATTTCCTTGTTCCAATAGCGTCGACAACTCTTGATCATCCCGACCGGGAAGCCGTGCAGCGAGACGTCGAAAATATGCTCGCCCCCGCCGCGACGGAACCAAGTCGCCAACCCGCCGAGCTTGTAATGGCGTTCCAAAAGAAGGACTTTGTGCCCGCCGCGCCCCAAAATGTTGGCGGCGGTCATCCCGGCCAAACCGGAGCCGATCACGACGACGTCGTATTCGTCGGCGAAGCGTTCGTTATTTTCGATTTTTTCGTTATTTTCCGTTTGCATAAGCGTCCCGAAGGTCGAACGGTCGCCGCGCTCGACGCCCGTTTCCGTTGTTCGATTTTCTTGCGTTTTGACGTTATTAATATATGAGGGCGAAAAACGCGCTCTCAAGCCCGCCGTCGCCGACGCTCCGCCGCCCGCTCGTTCGCCGCGTTCGTCAAAGCGTCTCCGACGAACCGCTCCCGACGAACGAACACCCAAGCCTAAAATTGCGAAACGTCCGAAGAAGTCGCGCCGAACCGACGCCGCGCTCCAACGCCGACGCCGTTCGACAAAACTTCTCGTTTATTCCTTATTGTAAAGATTTCGCAACGCTTTAAAAGGGCCGAGACGCAACTTTCCGAAAAAGAGCGCGATTTTTCCGGAAATTTTTTTCCTCGAACCTCGTTTTTCCTCGCGCTTCTCCGTTAAACTTTGCGAAAACCGCTCAATTTCGCCAATCCGCGACGCCGAACGCGGCCGCGTTTCCCTCGGCGAACAACGTTCGCGCTCGAACCGCCGCCCAACGCTCGACGAGAAAAAAGAAGAAAATTTAAAAAAAGTTCTAAAGAGCCCTTGACGAAACGCAAAGAGAGGTTAGAATCGTGTAAAAGTTTGGTCGACGGTCAAACGGTTTTCCAACCGGCTTTACCCTCTCGACCGGCGCAACCGGCCCCATCGTTTAACGGTTAGGACACGGCCCTTTCAAGGCCGCGATACGGGTTCGATTCCCGTTGGGGTCATTCGACGTTTTTACTACTTTTCGCTCTTAGCGGCGACGTTAAGAACGAAAACGCGAAAACGCCGATTTTTAAAAACTACTAAGGCCCCATCGTTTAACGGTTAGGACACGGCCCTTTCAAGGCCGCGATACGGGTTCGATTCCCGTTGGGGTCATTTAACCGCTCCTAGGAGCGGTTTTTTTATGTTCGCGTCGAACGTTCTTCCTCGGCGTCGTCGATTTCGAGCGTTTGTTCGCCCTCTTATTTTGCGCGTCTTTCGCATTTTAACGCCGCGACGCGTCCTCCTTCCCTCTTTCCCCGTTTGCGAGTCGAAAAATGGCCCCGGAAAAAAAAGATTTTAATCAAACGGTTTACAACGAAGATTTGAGCCGCGATATGGAGGCGTTGATCGCGATCGCGATTCGCGAAGACTCGCAAACGGACGGCGACTTGACGAGCCTCGCGCTGATTCCGGACGACGTCCCGGGTCGCGCCGCGGTCGTCGCTCGGGAAACGGGCGTCGTCGCCGGTCTCGTTTTCGCCGAACGCTTGATCAAAATGGTCGACGAGCGGTTAAATTGGGAAGGCTGCGTCGACGACGGAACTTCCGTCCAGCGCGGCGACCGCCTCGGCGTCATCTCCGGCCCGACCCTTTCGATGCTGACGGCGGAGCGTCTCCTTCTCAACTTAGTCGGTCGACTTTCCGGCGTCGCGACCGCGGCCCGGCGTTACGTCGACGCGATCGCCGGCTTGAACGCCAATATTTACGACACCCGCAAAACGACGCTCGGTTGGCGCCGTCTCGAAAAATACGCCGTTCGCTGCGGCGGCGCGCGCAACCATCGTTCCGGTCTCTACGACGCTATCCTCATCAAAGACAATCACTTAGCGTTCGGCGGCATTACCGACTTCGGCCCGGGCGAAGCGGTTCGTCGCGCTCGCAAGTACCTCGAAACGCGCTTCGGAACGGAAAATACGCCGATGCTCGAGATCGAAGTCGACTCGCTCGAACAACTCGCGCAGGTCTTGCCGGAAAACCCGGACGTCGTTCTTCTCGACAATATGTCGCCGGAAACGATGCGCGAAGCGGTCGCGATGCGCGACGCGTCCGGTTCGACGGCGGAACTCGAAGCGTCGGGCGGCGTCAATCTCGAAACGGTTCGCGCCAAGGCGGAATCGGGCGTCGAGCGCGTTAGCGTCGGGGCGATCACCCACTCGGCGCGCGTTCTCGATATTGGCCTCGACTGGATTTAACGGTTAAATCGATTTAACGCCCTTCTAACCGTTAAATTCTCCTTATTTTCGCTTAAAAAAGCGTCCCGTTTCCTTTCCGAAACAGGACGCTTTTTTATTTGTTCGTTTGATCGATTTTTTATCGCGTTTCCATTTCGTTTTCTTTCCTCCGATTTGTCAAACGGCAAAACCGTCCTATTTTCGCAAAATCGCCCGATTTATCCCAACGCGCCAAATCGTCCGGCGTTTTCCAACGATAATCGACGCCCGCCGCCTCCCAATACGCTCGTCGAACGAGCGAAACGCAATTTTCCGTCGCCGCGTCGCTCCGCAAAAACGGCGCCAACGACGCGCTCCAAGAATAACGCGGCCCGCTTCGTTCTCCTTTCTTTCTTTCGGATTCCCCGATTTCCCGCTTTTCTTTTTCTCCCTCCGGACGCAAAGGCGGCGTTAAAAACGTTTCGAGCGCGACTCGACTCTCCGCAAACGCCGCCGCTCGGCGCGACGTTTCCGAATCGAAAAAACGAAAAACGTCGACGTCGGAATACCGCGCTAAAAAACTATTTATCGGCGCCGTTACAACGCCGTCCGCCGATTTTTGCGCTTCGACGACGCTTTTTCCGTCCGTTCCGACGATCGCGAGATGATTCCAAAAACCGGGCGTTCCGTTCCGTTCTTCGTCCGCCCAACGCGCCGCCAAAATATCGCCGGGTCGCAACTCGCCGACGTTCAACCGCGTTTCCGTCTTCGGCGTCGCCAAAATCTTCGCTTTTTCCAACAATCGCCCGTTTTCTCGTTCGAGCGTCGCCGTTTTCTCGTCGTTTTACTTTGCGCCGTTCTTTTCGAGCGTCGTTTCAAACGCCGCGCCGACGCCGACGCTTCCTAAAAAGAAAAAAACGACGCCAATCGCCGCCTTGTCCCAAACGCCTCGCCTTCCTCCGCTTTCCATTCTTTTTATCCTCGCTATTTTACCGTTTCAACGCAGAACCGCGTCGTCTCGCCGTTTTACGCGTTCGGTATAATCCGTTCGAGCGATCGCGTCGAGTCGAACGACGTCAAAAAGAAAAATTTTCTCCCGTCAATCGAGCGAAAAATAAAAAAACGCCGACCCGCGGCAAGGTCGGCGCTCGATCGGCGTTTTTAACGGAATACGCGCCCGTTATCAACAACGTTAATCGTTCTTCGTTTCCGGCTCGTTCCCCCGCGCCTTGCCGCTATAATCGCTGTTATCGTTATCATCGTCAACTTTCTCGCCGTCGTTCCCTTTTTCTACTCCCGCGACCTCGAACCGCGTTTGGAAAAAGAAACGAGGAATCCGGCAAGCCAGCCGCGCTCGTCCTTGCGCGACCGCCTCTCGCAAGGTCGCGTCGTTCGGAAAATCGAGTTCGAAAAGCGCGCCGTTCGCCGTCCGTTCGCGAACGCGCAAACGAATCGCCGTCCAGCGCCCCCCGCCCGCGTCGTCCGTCCTCTTCCCTTCGTCCGCGCCGTTTGCTTCTTTCCCTTTTTCTTCGCTCGTTTCGGCGCTCGCGTCGTTTCTTTTTTCCTTTTTTCGTTTGCCATCGCCGACGTCGGCGCCAAAATTCAAATTTTCCGCGTCTTCGTCGATTATTAACTCAAAATCGTTTTTATCGCACCAAACGCGATGCGAATCGAACGCGTCGAACGCCTTTGCAAAGTCGAAACGAACGCGCGCCGTCGTCTCGCCGTTCTCCTTAATCGTCGTTTCGCCGACGGTTGCGACCGCGTCGCCGCTTTGATAAACGGTCGGGAAATCGCCGACGTCGACCGACGCCTTTTTCCGTTCTTCTATTTTTCCTCCGCTTCGCCCGTTTTCGTCTTCGCTCTTTCCTTCGGCCCGAGCGTCTTCAAACGCAACCTCCCCCAACAGCAACGTCCAAACGCGAAAATCGCCGCCGATCAGCCCTTCAAAAACGCCGACGACCGCCGCTTTTCCTTCGCCGTTTTCCGCAAATTTCCCATATTCTTCTTTTAACGGCGTCTCTTCCTCGACGGCGCGTTCCCAAACCGTTTCGAGCGTCAACTCCGTCGCGTCAAACTCCGGCGCGAGTTCCGGCGTCGAGAAACGTCCGCTCGGTCGCCAACCTTTCCCGCCCGCGTCGCGACGTTCGAACGCGCTCCAATCGGGCGCAAGGTAAACGATTCGCAACGGTTTCGTCCAGCGCAAGGCGACGCGCCCCCGCAAACTTTCGCCTTTTCCCCTTTGTCGCTCATTTTCCTCTTCTTTTCCTCCCTTCTCCTTCCCCCTATTTCCCTTATTTTTCCCGTCTTTTCCGCCTTCCTCGTCGCGCTCGCCGTTCTTTCGCTCGTCGTCTCGAATTTCTCCTTGTCGCGCTCCTTCGTTCTCCGACGCGACCGTTTCAAACGTCGTTTCGAAAGCGGCGACGCATTTCTCGAACGTTTCCTCGCGATAACGCGCTTCGGCAAGCTCAAAACGGAGCCGCGCTTCCGGCGAGACTTCCCCGTTCGTCAAAAACCGCCGATCTTGCCAAATCGGCTCAAACTCCGCAAAACGCGCGAAAAGCGCGTCTTCCGCCGCGTCTCGCTCGACCAAGATCGGCGATTCGCAACGTCCGAGCGTCTCGAAAAACGCTTCTTCCAACGTCGCGTTTCCTCCGTTTTGTCTTAACGCTTTATCTTCCGTCCTCCCCGCGTTTTCCGCGTCTTCCGCAACCGCGCGACTCGACGCAATTCCTCCTCCCCCCTTATTTTCCGCTCCCAACGCAAAACCGATCGGCGCGACGGTCGCCGCCGCCGTCAAGATCGCCAACGCCGCGACGCCGCCTCTTCCGCTCGCGCTCGCTCCGCCGATTTGCCGTTCCTCGCGTTTCGCTCGTTTATCCGTCTTTCCCATTTCAACGTCCGTCGACCGCTCGTCTTTCCGTCAATCGCCGAAACGCTTCGGCGCCAACGACGCGACCGCGTCCGCTCCGACGATTTTTTCAAACGCCGCCCGCGTCGACTCGCGACAGGTCAGCAAAATAACTTGCCTATCTTCCGCAAATTCCGCCAACACTCGCAACGCTTCCTCGGAGCGCGCGTCGTCGAAATTGACGAGAGCGTCGTCCGTCAAGAGCGGCAACGACTCCGCGTTTTCGCAATATTTGCGAATATGCGCCAACCGCAACGCTAAATACAGCTGTTCGCGCGTTCCGGAACTCAATTCTCGGGGCGTTTTCGCGACGCCGTCTCGTTGAACGGCTTTGAACGAGCCGTCGCCGACGTTCGCGACGATTCGAGTATACCGCCCGCCCGTCAACCGGCCGAAAATCTCTTCCGCGTCGGCTAAGATTTGCGGACGTTTTTCTTCTTCGCAACGTCGGAGCGAGTTTTCCAACGCTTGAAACGCCAAGAATCGCGGCGCGTAAAGCTCGACCGCCTCGCGCAATCCGCTCAACGCCAACTCGCGTTCGACGGAAAATCGCGACGCGCCCTCCTGTTCTTCGGCGGCGCGAATTTTCGCTCGAATTTCAATTTGTTGCGCTTCCAACCGTTTAACCTCCGCCTCCAAAGCGGCTTCTTCGGCGGCGAGTTCGGTCAAACGCGTCTCCGGTTCGTCGCTTTCGGCGTCGCGCAACGCTTCGAGCCGCCGTTCAAACTCGGCGTCGTCGCAATCTTCGAAGACGGCGCGCAAAAGTTCGACCGCCCCGTCGCGTCGTTCGTTCAAGCGTCGCGCCTCTTCCGCCGTCTCCGCGACGCGCAAAAATTCGGCGTCGCTCGCCGCGTCGACCGTCGCGAGAAGCGCGCGTTTTCGCTCGTCGTTCGCGACGATCGCCTTCGTTTTCGCGCCGATTCGAGCGGTCGCCTCGTCCCGATTCCGCGTTTCGTTCCGCCAATCTTTCTCGGCGCCCAACGCGTCTTGAAGTCGATCGGCCCAAACGACGACCGCGTCTTCGGCCCGATTTCGCTCGTCGAACGCCGCTTCGACGCCGAGCGCCGCCGCCAACGCTTCGCAATCCGCGTCGAACTCCGCCAATCGCGCCCTTCGTTCTTCCAACGCTCGCCGCGCTTCGACGATTCGCTCCGCCTCGACGCGCAGCGCCGCCCGCTTTTCCAACGTCTCGACCAACTCGGCGAACGAACGCTCCGCGCCGTCCGGCAAATTCTCGTTATTCGCCCCTTTCCCCGCCTTCCCCGCGTCCCCGCCATTTTCCGCAAAGAGCCCAAACAAGCCGTTTTCGCGATTCGACGCAAACGCCGCGTTCGTCCCCGTTCCGCTTTCCGCTTCGACGCAAAGCGCTCGCCGACGCGCCGTCAATTCGGCTTCCGCTTCCGCCGCCGTCCGTTCGTCGAATTCAAAGCGCCGAATTCGCGCCTCCGCCTCCGTTCGCCGACGCGCTCGCTCCTCCGCCGCCCGCTCGCCGTCGAGCCAACGCTCGACCCGACTTCGCGCTCGTTCCAAGAGGCGCTCGACGCGACGCGACGCCGACGCCGCCCAATCGGCGCGCGTTTCGAACGCGGCTTCCTCCGCTTCCGCCCTTTTCTCCCAATCTTCCCGATCGAGCGTTTCGTTTTCCGCGTCGTCGAGCCAACGCGCCGCCGTTTCGAACGTTTCGCGCAAGGCGTTCTCCAAACGCCGCGCTTCGGAACGCCAATCGTTCGCTCGCCGCGCCGTCTCCCGACGCGTCGCTCGCCAATCGCTCCAAAGCGCCCGCCATTCCCGTCCTTCGGCCAACGAAAAATCGGCTCGCAACGGAACCCCCGCGCTCCGCCAAAGCTCGACCGCCCGTCGACGCGCCTCCTCCGCCGCCGCTTCGGCTCGACGCGCCCGTTCGTCGACCGCCTCCGCCGCCTCCGCTTTTCGCGTTCGCTCGTTTCTCGCCGTCTCCCATTCGGCCAACGATTTCGCGTTTTCGCAACGATAATCCGCGACCGCGTCCGCCGCGGTTAAAATCCGTTCGAACGCGGCGATCGCTTCGTTTTCTTCGTTCTCTTCATTTCCTTCGCTTTCCCTATTCTCCGCAGTCTCCCGTTTTCCCCCCAGCCAACGCGATTTCAACGCCCGCCAACGTTCGTCCCGTTCGCGACGCAAACGCCCCAACTCTTCCGCCGATGCTTCCCAGTCGGTCGACGCGTTCAAACGTTCGTCGAGTCGCGCCAACTCCTCGCCGAGTCGCCGACGCTCCTCCCGCGCCGCGTCGAGTTCCTTCTCCGCCGCCGCGCACGCTCGTTCCAATTCCGCCAACGTCGCTTCGAGCGGCGCGTCCGCGGTCGCTAAAATCGTTAAATTCGCCGCAAAGTCGCCGTCGTTCGCGTTCGACTCGTTCGACGTCGCCGGCGTTTCCCCCGTCGTCTTTTCAAACGCCGCCGCGATCAGTCGCCGCGCCGTCTCTTTTTCCTCCCGGCAAGCCGCGTCGAGCGACGGAGCCTCTTTCGCCCAACGGTCGAGCGCGCCCCGCGTCGCGCCGAACGCCCCGTCGACGCGACGATAATCGTCGACGTCGACGCTCCGGGCTCGCTCGCCGAACTCCTCGACGCGCCGGTTCTCGGCCGCCTCCGTTTCTCGCTCGATCTCGTCGAGTTCGTCGAGCCGATCGCGCCGCATTTTCGCCGCCGTTCGCATTTCTTCGGCAAGCTTGCGCTCTTCTTCGGCGCCCCGTCGCGCTCGTTCGAGCGTCCTCTCCAACGCGACGTCGGAAACCGCCGCGACGTCCCAAAGTCGGCTCGGCTCGACGCCCGTCTCCCAAGCGCGACGCTCCAACGCCTCCGCGTCGCGCCGCAGTCGCGTCTCTTCGCCCGGAAGCGCGTCCCGTTCCCGCGCGATCTCCTCGACTCGCCGGAACGCCCGCTGAATCCGCGCCTTTTCGGCGACGAACGCCGGTCGCAACTCGATCCGCTCCAATCGAGTTCGCGTCGCGTCCAAATTCTCGTTCAACTCCGCCAACTCGGCCTGCAGACGCTCGTTCGTTTCGGAAAGCGCGTTCCATTCGGTCGCGCCGCCGCTCGGAAACGCCGCCAAGCGCTCCGGAGCAAAAGGCGACGCCGCGAGAAACGCCGCCGCGTCGCGCTCGGCCGCCTCCGCTTCCTCGAAACGTTTTCGCGCGTTTTTCAACCGCTCCCAATACCGCCGCCGCTCTTCGCCGACGCGCCGCCGCTCCCGAATCGCCTCCAACTCTTGCGCGAGTTTCGCCCGTTCCTTCGTCGCGTCGACGTATTCCCGCGTCGACGGAGCCGCCTTTTTGCGTTCCTTGTCGATTTCGCCCAACCGCCGAACCGCCGCGTTAATTTTCGGTTTCGACGCTCGCGAATCGGCGTTAAAAAACGCGTCGAGTTCCTTTTTTAACGATTTTTTCGTTTCGTTGAAGAGGTTTGCGCCGCCGAGCCCGATCCCGTAAATCAGCTCCGAAAGCCCGCTCTCGGCCAGCAACTTTTCCCCCTGCGCCAAATCCTCGTACGAAAACCCGAAATACGACGCGAAAAATCGCCGATTCGCGCCGTTCAAAAGCGAATAGAACGCCGTTTCGTCGAGCGGAGCGTCGACGCCGGTCGCCGCGTCCCGCAACGTCGCCGCAAAAGTCGAGCGCCGCCGCGCTTCGCCGAGTTTCCAACTCCGTTCGAGCCGTCCGGCGCGTCCGTCGTCGAGTCGAAAGGTCGCCGCGCCGCTCAACGTCGTCGCGCCGACGGCGGAAAAGAACCGTTCGCCTCCGCCGCTCGGAACGTCGAAAAGAAGATTGCGGACGAACTCCAAAAAGGTCGATTTTCCGGCCTCGTTCGGCCCGAACGCCAACCAAAAATTGCGCCCGGTAAAGTCGAAATACCGTTTCGTCGACTCGCCGTAAGAAACGATTTCCGCTTCGTCAATCCGCATATTCCCCCCAATCCGTCTATTTTTCGCTTCCAACGCCGACGTCGCGCCTCGCCGCCGTTCGGATTTCGCGTTCAAACGCGGCTTTTCGTTTCAAAAGCGATTATTCGCCGCGACTTCGATTTTTACGCCTTAAACAAAATCAATTTTTATTCGACAACGCGACAAATTCCATAAATCGCGCCTAATTTCAATATTCGCCGCGTCGCCGCGTTCCGAAACCGACGGGTCGTCGTTCATTAGTATTATACTCCGTTCTTAACGGGCCGTCCTTATATTAATGACGGGAAGCGCGCCGCTCGTTTCCGAACGCCGCGCTCCCCTTTTATTTTTCGTCCCTTATTTTTTCGCGCCGAACGATTCCGCGTCCCCCGGAAAACGCTCCGCCTTCACGTCGGCGACGTACTCGCGGAAGCCTTCGCCGATCAGCCCGCCCAGATCGCGATAAACCCGCGCGTGTTTCGGCGTCTTGCTCGGGTCTTTTTCCGAATAATTGAAAAGATCGTGAAAGACCAGCACCTGTCCGTCGCACCCGACGCCGGCGCCGATCCCGATCGTCGGACTCGTCAGCCGCTTCGACAGCTCCGCCGCGTGTTCCCGCTCGACGCATTCCAAAACGACCGCGAACGCCCCGGCTTCCTGAATCGCCGTCGCGTCTTCGAGGAGTTGATCCCAATCGCGCCGCACCTTGTATCCGCCGAGCGCCTTGACGCTTTGCGGAACGAGCCCGCAATGCCCGACGACCGGAATCCCGGCGTCGACGACCGCCCGAACCGTCGCCGCTCGCGACGCGCCGCCTTCGATTTTAACCGCCGTCGCCTCCGTTTCCTTCAAAATCCGAGCGCAACTCCGAACCGCTTCGTCCGGCCCGAGTTGGCAAAACGGAAACGGAACGTCGACGACGACCAGCGCCCGCTCCGCCGCCCGCGCGACCGCCTCCGCGTGATAGATCATTTGGTCGAGCGTCGCGCCCAACGTCGTCGGCCGCCCTTGAACGACGGTCGCCAACGAGTCGCCGACGAGAAGCATATCGAGCCCCGCCGCGTCC
>JAFSFF010000285.1 GCA_017435375.1 Thermoguttaceae bacterium | reverse complement strand
GAAGCGTCCGCGGCTGATTTTCGACGTCAAATCGAGCGGCGACGGCGCGGAAAAAGGGGAAACGGGAAAAAACGGCCCGACGACGATTCGACTCTTTTACTTGACGCGCGGGGCGACTTGGGCGCCGCAGTACCGCGTTCGGACGCTCGACGACGAAACGCTCGAAATCGAGCAAAACGCGATACTTGCGAACGAATGGCGCGCCTTCGAAGGAACGCCGGTCGCGCTTTTTAGCGGGTTTCCGCAAATCGCGACGCGCGACGCGCTTTCGCCGATGTCGCCGAGCGTCGACTTAAACGGCTTCTTTACGTCGCTTACGTCGGGCGCGAACGGCGCGGCGGGGCTTTACGCTCGCGGAGGCGGCGCTTCGATGTTGACGCAACAAGCGTTGACGCTAAACGCCGTCGTTCCAACGGGTTCCGGAACGGGCGGCGGTCTTGGCGCGGCGTCGGGCGACGAGGCGTCGTTCGGCGAAAGCGTCGACGTGTTCGCGCAAACGGTCGGGCGCAAAACGTTGGCGAAAAACGACCGAACGCTCTTTTCGGTCGCCAAGAAGACGGCGTCTTATCGCCGCGTCGTTTGTTGGGATATCGCCGATATTTGGGACGAAAACGGACGGCGGCGCGACCCGAGCGCTTTTTTAAGCGACGGCGGGACAAGCGTTTACGGTCGAACGACTTCCGGCGAAAACTTGGTCGCGAACGGAAGCCGCTTCTCCGAACCTTGGGACGCGCTGCAGTTTGCGAATCCATTCGACTTTCCGACGACGACCGGCCCGGCGACCGTCGTCGACGGCGCGCGCTTCTTAGGGCAAAATCCGATTTATTGGACGAATCCCGGCGAAACGACCTTATTGCCGATAACGAAAGCGCTTAGCGTTCGCGTGCGCTCCGTCGAAAACGAGCGTTCCGAATACGACGCGGCATCGACGAACGAGGTCGAACCGCGCTCGAACGGGGCGGAAAATCTCGACGGTTTGGTCGCGGAAATCGCCGCGCAAAGGGCCGCCGGAAATGTCGCGAACGGCGCAAACGCCGCGTCTAAACCCGGGAATAGCGGAGAGTTGCGTTGGAAGGACGTTCAAGAAATTCGGCGCGATCTTTGGGGCCGGGACGTTCGAGTTCTGCCTTGGGGGAACTGTTTTCGCGTCGCGGTGATCGACGCGGAAATCGAAATCGCCAACAATCGCGACGAGGAAACGACCGTTTTGCTGAGTCGGCAATTTTCCGGCGTCGCGCTTCCGGAGTCGTTCGAAGGGTTCGAGGAAACGCCGAAAATAACGGTAATCGGCGACGGCGCAAGCGGTTACGCGGCGAACCGCGTTAATCGACGGCAAGAAATGCGTTGGACGACGACGCTAAAACCCGGCGAAAAGCGGACGCTAAAATTCTCGTTCCAAACGCTAATTTGGATTTAAAGCGCGACGAGACAAAGGATTAGCGCGAAGTAAAATAAGAAACCGGTCGGCGGCGTTCTTGGCGCGTCGTCGACCGGTCGATTTTTAGAGCGAGGGCGGGGCGTTATTCGACGACGTCGCCGAGAACGAGAATCGGGCCGAACCAAACGTTGCGACCGTTGTACTTAGGTTCGGCGAGTTCCTTTTCCGGTTCGGCGAGGCGGAACGCGACCGGTTGACGGCTCGGCTGCTCCGCGTCGATTTCGACCGTCGCTTCGTGAACGACGTTCGGATCGAGACCGTCGGCGAGCGTCAGCGTCGCGAGGCGCCAGTAAGTGCAAAAACTGTCGAAACGCGGAATCGGATTTTGATGCGGCTTGCCGTCGACGGTAACGCGGACTTGGCCGCCGTTCGGGCCTAAAATATCGTAAATCTTGACTTGGGAACCTTTAAAGCGGAACGTCAGCTTCGCGCCGGGAGCGTCCGAAGTGAAAACGACGTCGCCGAGGCGGCTCTTCGTCCAAGAAAGCGGCGAGTCGGCGGGAAGCGGCTTCCAGTCGCCGGAGAGTTGCGTTTCCTTGATCGGAACCGATTTCGCGTTCTCGAAGTTGCCGTCGATAAACGATTTAGCGAGTTTGGCGGTTCGCGTCGACGGCGCGGGGAACGGCGTCGTTTTCGCTTGGGCGCGCATCTTGCGGAACGCGTCGCAAACGACTTCCGTGTAAATCTGGTGCCCGGCGTCGAGCGGGTGAACGCCGTCGGTCGAGAAGTGAATTTTGCCGTCCTCCGGTTTCTCGCTTTGGTACGTAAGTTGTTCTTTTTCGGCGAGTTGAACGACCGGAATGTTGAAGTCGAACGACGGAATCCCGTAAAATTCCGCGATCTGCTCCTGCGCCGAAACCGAACGCGGCGTCTTGGCGCTCTTGTAGTCGTTCTCGTGTCCGACGCGGTACGTGTAAACGAAAACAATATCGATCGACGGGTTGTAACGCCAAGTTTGGCGGACGATTCCTTCGAACTGCTTCCAAATGTGTTCGGGGCCGGTTCCGCCGTCGTTGACCGCGAACTCGACGAAAACCAAGTCCGGGTCGTGTTTTAGGACGTCCGGGCCCAAGCGGTAAACGCCGAGGTCGCTTCCGGTGCCGCCGATCGCCGCGTCGACTTCGGAGAACTCCGAGTTCGGGAAAAGCTCCTTGAACTTCGCGAGCGTTTGGACGCGCCAACCGGGCGCCGCGGTGATCGAGCCGCCGAAATACGCGACGCGAACGGGGGCGCCTTTTTCGACTTTCGCGAGGAAGTTCGGGATTCCGTCGCGAATGCGTTCGAGCTGCGGAACCGCGTCCTTAAACTCCGGTTTCGGAGCGGTTTGCGTCGCGTCGACGAGCGGGGCGGCGAAAAGACGCGGCGACGAAGCGTCGACGCCGGTTAAAACGAGCGACCCGACGGCCGCGGTCAAAAAGTCTCGGCGTTTCATCGGAAAAACTCCTTGCGTTAAAACGTTGAAACAAAAGAAGATCAAATGAAAAACGCCGTCGTTTCAATCGCGAAACGACGGCGGCAAGGGAAAACGGTTAGTCGCGGTAAAGTCGGCGCGACTCGATGTAATCGGCGACGACGTCGGGGG
>JAFSFF010000284.1 GCA_017435375.1 Thermoguttaceae bacterium | reverse complement strand
GTCGTTTTTGAGAAGACGCGCGAGCCCCATATCGATGAGTTTCGCGCGTTTTTGCGGCGTAACGATGATGTTCGACGGTTTCACGTCGCGGTGCGTAACGCCGTGCGCCGCCGCGTGCGCCAACGCGTCGGCGGCCTGCAGAACGTATCCGATCGCTTCGTCCAACTCGAGAACGCCGCGTTCGCGAACGTAGTCGCGGAGGTTGACGCCGTAAACGTATTCGAACGCGATAAACGGAACGCCGTTCTCTTCGCCGCAAAAATAAACCTGAGCGATATGCTCGTGATTCAAGCGCGCCGCCGACTTCGCTTCGTTCAAAAAACGAGCGACCGTCCCGACGTCTTGCGCTCGTTGGCGCGGAAGCACTTTAATGGCGACTTTGCGGTCGAGCGCCGTGTCGCGTCCTTCGTAAACGCGCCCCATTCCGCCGCCGCCGATGTACTTCGTAACGACGAAATGGCCGAACTGCGCGCCCGGCTTGAGCGCGCCGCCGTCGGCGCCGTCGAGCGCGTCGCCCTCGGGGCCGACGCTTCCCGACGCTTCGCTTTTTCGCTCCGATTCGACGGGCGGCGTTCGCGAAACGACCGTTCTTTCGTCTTCGATCGGCTCGTTTTCTTTGTCGTTTTCCGCGCCGAACGGCGGAGCGCTCGTTCGCGTCGACGCGTCGTCGAAAGAAAAGAACGCGTCGTCGGACGGCGGCGCCGGTTCGCCGTCCGACGCTTGAAACGCGTCGCGTTTCGCTTCGGGAACCGGAACGTTCCAAACGCCGGTCGCGTCGAGTTCGGACGTCGACGACTCGCAACGCGACGCGTCGGACGCGTCGGAAACCGGGCGAGAATGGGAAGAATCGGACGTCATATTAGCGCGCCGTGCGTTCGTTGAATCGTTCGTATTAATTAATAAGGATAAAAAAAGCAAAAACGGTAAAAACGCGACCGACTTGCGCCGCGCCGCGCGGCGGCCGCCCCGTCCGCCTTGCCTCGTTAAGACAAAACGCGACCCCTCGGCGCCGTTTTAATAAACGACGCCGATAAAACCGGGAAGTTCGCGCCGTCGCGCCGTCGCAAGCCGTCCGGCGGACGACCGCTTCGACGCGACGCGAAACAAACGCCGCCGTCAAACGCGATAAACGTTCTCGTTTCAGAAGATGAAACGATTCATCACGTTTTCGATCAGCTCTTGACGACCGCTGATATTCGGCTCGATTTCGCCCTTTTCGAGCATATATTTTTCGAGCGATTTGAAGTCGTGTTTGCCGGCTTCGATTTCGGCGCCGATCCCGCGATCCCAAGTGGCGTAACGGGTTTTCAGCATATCTTGCAGGTCGCCGGAAGCGCGCATCGCCGCCGCGACTTTAAGCCCCTTGGCGAAGGCGTCCATCCCGCCGATGTGCGCGTAGAAGAGGTCGATCGGCTCGAAGCTCTCGCGACGGACTTTCGCGTCGAAGTTGAGACCGCCGGTCGTGAACCCGCCGTACTTCATCAAGACGTAAGCCATTTTCGTCGTCATATAGAGGTCGGTCGGGAATTGGTCGGTGTCCCAGCCGAGGAGCATATCGCCGGCGTTCGCGTCGACGGAACCGAGGAAACCTTGGCTCGCGGCGTATTCCATTTCGTGTTCGACCGAGTGGCCGGCCAGCGTCGCGTGGTTCGTTTCGATGTTCATCTTGACGTCGTTTTCGAGACCGTAAGCGCGCAGGAAGTTGATGCAGGCGGCGCAGTCGTAGTCGTATTGGTGCTTCGTCGGTTCCTTCGGTTTCGGTTCGAAGTAGAATTGGCCTTTGAAGCCGATTTCCTTCGCGTAGTCGACCGCCATATGCATAAACGCGGCCAAGTGGTCGGCTTCGCGTTTCATATCGGTGTTCCAAATGCATTGGTAACCTTCGCGACCGCCCCAGAAGGTGTAGCCCTGCGCTTTGAGTTCGAGCGAAACTTCAAGCGCTTTCTTGACTTGCGCGGCGGCGTAGGCGAACGCGTCGGCGTTCGAGCTGGTGGCGGCGCCGTGCATATAGCGCGGGTTGCCGAAGAGGTTCGCGGTGCCCCAAAGCATCGTAATGCCGGTGCGTTCCGATTCTTCTTTGAAGACTTTAACGACTTCGTCGAGATTTTTGTTCGATTCGGCGAGCGTTTTCCCTTCCGGCGCGACGTCGCGGTCGTGGAAGGCGTAGTATTGGAAACCGCATTTTTCAAGGAATTCGAAGAAGACGCGAACGCGATTTTGCGCGTTTTCGATCGATTCGGAACCGTCGTCCCAAGGACGCGACATCGTGGCGGCGCCAAACGGGTCGGAGCCGGTCATCCGCATCGTGTGCCAAAACGCGCAGGAGAAGCGGAGCCATTCTTTCATCGACTTCCCTTCGACGATTTCGTCGGCGTTGTAATGACGGAACGCGAGCGGATTGGTCGAATCGGGACCTTCGTATTTAATTTTGTTGACTTCCGGGAAAGCGGCCATTTTCGTTCTCCTAAAAATAATTAACGCGCGTTTTACAGGTTAAACGCTTAACGGAGCGACGCCTCGTGAAACGTCGACCGTCGCCCGGCGTTTTCGCCCGACGACCTCGGCGCTCGCATAAACGAACAAGACGTCGCGAATATCGACGACGCGACTCGACCCGGTCGACTCGCGTTTTCTTTATTTTACTCGAATTCGCGTCTAATTAAAAGAAGAAGTTGGGATTTTTTTTCGTTTTTCCGCAAAAAAAACGTCGTCGCCGTCCCTACAAACGCGCAAAAGCCCGCCGCCGTTCTTCGTTGGCGCGAAAAACGGCGCGACGGGCTCTTCCTTGCGTTATACTCGTCTAGAACGTCGAGCTTTTAGGAGCGTCCAACTTGCGCGCTCAGCCGATAACGCCCTTCGTCTTCAAGAAGAAGATGACTTCGTCGGCGAGTTCGTCGGCGGAGCATTCGGACGCGTCGAGTTCGAGTTCCGGGGCAAGCGGCGCTTCGTAGGGGTCGTCGACGCCGGTGAAACCTTTCAATTCGCCGGCGCGCGCTTTTTGAT
>JAFSFF010000283.1 GCA_017435375.1 Thermoguttaceae bacterium | reverse complement strand
TAACGCGTTTGCAGGACGAGGAACATTTCGCCGTCGAGAGAACGCGGAACGACGGGGCCTTGGTACTTGCCGTTGCAGTAAACGAGAGTCAGCTCGTCGTCTTGATAAAGGATTTGCGCGCGCCCGACCGTTCCGGTTTTTTCGCGAACCGAATAAACGTTCGGCCCGATCGGCGCCATCGCGACGTCGTCGTACCCCATTTGCCGCCAAAGGCCGACGACCGCGTGCGGATGGGTAAGGAAAAAGTCGAACAGTTCCGGGTTGCAGTACCCGCCGGCCATCGGAAGACGGCGATAAATCGTCGGATTTTTCGCGAGCGCGGCGAGTTTTTCGCGAGCCGAGGGCGAAAGCGTCTTCCAAGGGATTTTGGCGAGCGCTTCTTGCGCCGATTCGCGGCTCGTCGACGCTTGCGCAAGCGCGTCGGCGGATTGCGCGCCGTGCGAAACGTTCGGCGATTTCGCGCCGTAACCGGCGAACGGGGCGCGAGTCGGCGCGGTCGACGAACGTTGCGACGCGGGAACGCGACCGCCGGAAGTCGGCGCGTAATTGGGGCGCGCGCCGCCGCGTTCGGGCGTTTGAGCGTAACGACGCGACGCGTTCGGTTGGGGCGTTTCGGCGTTGCGCGAGAATTTTTCGGAAACGTTGCGGGCGAATTTGCCGGAGAAAAGGGGCGCTTGGTTCGGCGCGCCGCGGCGCGCGTTCGGTTGAGCGGCTTGCGGTTGCGACCGTTGCGCGCCCGAGGCGTTCGATTGAAAAAATTGCGCGTAAACGTCGGCGTCGTCGACGCTTCCGAAAACAAGAGCCGCGGCAAACGTCGCGACGGCGAGCGCGTCGGACAACCGACGGCGTCGGAACGCGGCGTTTAAGCGTTGAACGGCGCCGGACGTCGACCGACGAACGCGGAACTTGGAAACGTCGTTGCGAAGCATTTTCAATCCTTTTTCTTATTTGCGAACGTCGACGAAGCGACTTCGCGCGTCTTCCTTGACGAATCGGCCCTTGAGAAAGCGCCGTTATAATCGTTATCGTCCTTTTTTTTGAGGAAAAGGAGGTTTCTTGTAAAATTTTTTGGATTTTAACGGTCGGCGCCGTCTGTTTTCTGGTAAAATAGATAATAGGAGAAAGGAAGAGAAAGTAGAAAAACGACGAAAACGATTCGGCGATATTAAAAAGGTCGACGAAAGCAACGAGCAATCAAAAAGAAGACTCCGGAGCCGTTAGGTGGTAAGAAACGGTTTAAAAAGTTCGAATAAACGAGAGGACGCGTCCGTTTCGGCGACGTTGGCGAGCGCGATGGAAGAGGCGGCGCGAACGGCGCGAACCGTCGAAGCGACGCGTTGGGGAACGCGCGTCCTTTGGGCGGGAGCCGCGTTGGTCGGAACGTCGGCTTGGTTGTTGAAGCAAGGCGCGGAGACGGTCGGAAGAAACGTCGCGTCGGTCTTTTTGGCGGCCGTTTGCGTCGCTCTTTGGAGCGCTTGGAAAATAAAATTGGGGGCGAAAGGGGGGCGAACGTCGGCGACGTCGGCGGCGCGGCGTTTAGAAAGACGATTTCCGGAACAAAAAGGCGTTCTTGTCGCGGCGGTCGACTTTTGCGAAGAGGAATCGGGAGATCGGGACGAAGCGATGGATGAAACGACTTCCGCCGCGTTGCGCGTCGCGACCGTCGCGGCGGCGACGCGCTGGCTCGAGGAGATCGCGGCGAAACTCGACGGGGCCGAATGGCGCGCCGTTTTGACCGATTTACCGCTCGAACGCTTTCAAAAAATCGGGCTAATGCGTCGAGTTTGCGCGTTAGGCGTTTTGGCGAACCTCGCAATCTGGGGAGGCGCGAGCGCGGGAGAAGAACGGCGCGTCGAACAAAAGCCGAACGCTTGCTGGTTAGAAACGCAAGGCGTTAAAACGGCGACGGAGATTGCGAGAAATAAACAAAACGAGCAAATAGGACAAGAAAAAGGAAATGAGGAGATAAAAGAAGAGGGAGAAGAAGCGGGAAATAGCCAAGGAAGCGAAAATGACGCGGCTAACGAGACGGAAAAGAACGGCGCGGACGAGGAGATTTCGTTAGCGGCGTTGGAATTGTTGATTTCCGAACTGGCTCAAAACTCGGCGATCGCCGAGTCGCTTCGGACGGAGCTGGAAAACGCCGTCGACGATAAAACGGGGGCGAGCGAAAAGGACGAATCGCCGCGCGACGCGACGCGGTTTTTGCAGTTAGCCCGAGAATTAAAGGCGAATTTAGCGAGACCTAAGACCGGGCTGATCGCGCAAACGCGGCGTTTGAGCGCGGCGGGCGAACGAGAACGTCAAAAAATCGAGGCGCGCTTAAACGCGGCGAGAGAAAAAGAGATCGGCGGCGAAGTAGATAAAATAGGCGAAATTGAGGAAATAAGAGAAAACGGCGGCGAATTCGTTCGAAGCGAGCGTCGAATAACCGGAAAAGAGATCGCCGTTTTGTTGACGTCGGCGCGCTTGGCGGAATTAGAAACGAAGCTGACGGCGGCGGGCGGCGTCGGCGACTGGACGGCGCTTGCGATAAGTCGCGTTTTACGTTGCGATTCGGCGGAGGAACGCGAGAAAATCTTAACGCAAGCGGCGGCGCGCGTCGGCGAATGGGAGACGACGTTGCGCCGCGAAGAAACGGCGGCGCGAGTTTTAAGCGAAAGTTGGCGTTTTGACGCGACGTCGCAGCTTTGGGCGACGCTCGCAAAGCGCGCTTCGCAAGAGAATCGAACGTTGTTGACTCGTTTTGCCGGACGTTTAAGCGTCGGTCGGGAGACGCCGGACGGGGAAAACGAAACGCTCGAAGAGGCGAAACGGCGATTTAACGCGCTTTGGGAGGAAGCGCGGCGAGCGGAAAAAGAGGGCGTCGCGATCGTCGAGCGTTTGCGCGAGCGATTGCAAAGCGAGGAAGCGCAAACCTTTGTCGATTTCGCTCAAAAAAATGAAACCTTGAAAGGTTGGGAACTTGGGGGCGACGAAACGGACGAAGCGTTCGACGAAGCGCTCGCAACCGCCGCGGCGCAAGGGGAAAAAAAATGGACGGAAATCGCGGCGAATGTCGAGAATAATCGCTTTGGACGCGCGGCGGAACGTTTGGAAAACGTCGGCGCGACGTTTTTAGAAACGCCGTCGTCGGTTCGGTGCGAAAGGGGCGCGTTGGAAGAAGGGAAGGAAAAGAGTCGAAGCGAAGTTGGGTTAAGCGTCGAAATAAAAGAGGTTGAAGGAAGTCGCGACGACGAGACGGCGGAAGACGGAGGCGTAGAAGAGCGGCGTTTTTCCGCTTTGGCGGCGCTTATGACGTTGGGCGTCGACGAGAATTCGATCCTTCAACGTGAAAAACGCCCGATGAAAAATGAACGCGACGCATTGTCGACGATTGAACGGGCAGACGATAAGACGTCGCAAGAAGCGAATCGGAAAATCGAGGAGCGCGCCGCGTCGGCGAAAAATAAGGAAAAAGCCGAAACGTTGGAAGCGCGAAAGAACGGATTGGAATCGGGCCCTAAGGAGCGAAACGGAGAAGAGAAAGGACGAACGGCGGAAGAAGAAACGGCGGTCGCGACGACGACCTCCGAACAAAACGAAAGTTCCGAAGGGCCGTCGGGCGATTTCGAAAGCAGGGAACTCGCGACGAGCGGCGAAACGGGGAGCGAAAACGGCGCGAACGCGGGCGACGTTTCCGATTTGAACGAAGCGAAACGAGAAAAACGAAACGCGCTGGAACCGGAGGAAAACAAAGCGTTTAACGCCGAGTTGCCTTCGGAAACGCGTCGTCGGTTCGAAGAAACGTCGGCGCCGGAAATTTTGCCGGAATACGCGGAAAAGATTCGGCTTTATCGTCGACGAATTTCGGAAAAACGGCGTTAATGCGTTGAAAATAAAGCGTTAGTGAACGCGCTCCCGCCGCCGAACGGGAAAATCGATCCGGCGGCGAACGTTTGAACGAAAATTAACGTCGACGTCTACGAGACGTCGCGAGACGGCGCGGCGTTGAAGACAAGCTCGAGAAAATCGTTTTGAGAAAGAAACGGTAAGGATTGTCGAATAAAGGGTTCCGTTATTCGGTCGAAGAGCGCTTCTCGTTCGAAAGGGGCTCCGATTAGACGCGCCGTTAGCTCCGAGAGGTCGTCGAGCGCAAAAAAATCGCCGAAAATTTGCGCGCGTTCAATGCGACCGCGAACGACGTCGAACGCCAACTCGAACTTACCCCAATCGAACCGTCGGGAGGAACGAAATTGAAAACGAGGCGACGCGCCGAAATTCCAATCCCAAGTCGCGTATTTTTCGTCGCGCAGTTTTTGGATTTGCGCCAATTCGTTTTGATTAAGTTCTTTTGTCGTAATAAGATGTGTTTTTGCCAGTCGCGTTAAAAGATCGGTTTTAAAACGTTCGATAACGTCGAAACGTTCGTTTTCCGGTAAAAATTCGACGATGTTGGCGACGCGCGAGCGCACCGACGAGACCGCTTTTGAGCGAAATTTTTCGGGGTCGACGCGTAACGCCGACGCGACGTCGTCGAGGTTTGAGTCGAAAAGAAGAGTTCCGTGATGTAGCGTTCGACCGTTTTTGCGCGCTTGAGCCGAGCCGGAAACCTTGCGACCGTCGATGGTTATGTCGTTGCGACCGGAAAGTTCCGCCGGTAAATTCCAAGAGCGCAAAACCTCGACGACCGGTTGCGTTAAGAGCCGAAAAGCGTCGGTTAACGTGGGAGCGGACGACGGGCTTGAGCAGCCGTCGGGTTCTAAATCGTTGGACGAAGGCCGGTTGAGCGAGCGGTTGGGAGACGCGAAGGCGGAGGATAATCGCGTCGCGTCTTTAACGACGAAAGAGTAATTCAAATTGCCCAAGTCGTGGTAAACCGCGCCGCCGCCGGTGGTTCGGCGAACGACGTTGATCTTTCGCTCTTCGATAAACGCTAAGTCGATTTCCTCCAACGCGTTTTGCCGTCCGCCGACGACGACCGTCGGCGCGTTTTGCCAAAGAATTAAAATGGGTTCGAATTCTAATCTGTTTTCCAGTTGAAGGTTAGGCGCGACGTTTGTCCCGTCGGCGGTTAGGTCGGGGCGCGTGAAGAGAAATTCTTCGAGCGCTAAGTTGAAATAGGGATCAAGAGAATTGTTTTGGATGTAAAGCATTGGAAAGACGTGAGTTCAGTGAGTAGGGCGGTGTTAGAAGGAATATCGTCTTTCGCGCGCTCTTCGAATAAAAATAACGAAGAGCGCGGCGAAAGGCGACGACTCTAACGGCGCGCGTTAGCGCTTGATTTTATTGCGCTTACGTCCGGATTTGACGAGTTGGTAACGAACCGTCGCGACGAGCGTCCAAAGGATATTCGCGGCGAAAAGTAGGTAAAGAACCGCGACTTTGTTCGATTCGCCCGACGCGTAGGAGTGGCGACCGCCGCCGCCCATTACAAAACTAAGACCGTACCAAGTCATTACGATCGCAAGCGCGCCGAGCGTCGCGCCGACCGCGAGCCCGAAACGTCCGCAACGCTTGACTTTAAGGACGTGCAGAACGACAAGATAAATCAACAGCGTAACGAGCGCCCAAACTTCTTTCGGGTCCCAACTCCAAAAACGACCCCAACTAAAGTCGGCCCAACGCGCGCCGAGAATAATGCCGATCGTTAGGAACAAAACGGCGCTGCGAATCATTGTCGCAATAACGCCGGAAACGCGACGAGCGTGCGCGGGCTCCCAATCGTCGGACGCGCCGGAAGTCGCTCGATTCTCCGATTTAACGTCGACGTTTTTCTTAGCGCGCCGTTTTTCGCGACGTTTTGAAGCGGAGACCGTCGTCGGCGACAACGCGGAGTTATTGACGTCGGCGACGTTGTAACGTCCGAAAATATAGGAGGTTAACGACGTTAACGCGACGACCCAAGCGATCGCTCCGAGCGCGTAGCTAACGATAATGGCAAAAACGTGAATGGTCAGCCAAAAATTACTGCGCAAAACGGCGGCGAGGGGACGAATGTTCGGATTGAATTCGCTCGTGTTAAAGTAGGCCGCCGCCGCGACGAGGAGCGCGATGACCGAACTCGCCGTCAAAAGCGCTTTGCGCTGAACGATTTGCGTCGCGATCGCGCGTTTGATCTCGACGCGACGCTCGGCGGGAGAGAGCGGCGATTCAAAGGAAAGACCGTCGAGCAAGTCGTCGCGACGAAGCGTCGTTTGAGGAAAACAAGCGAGCGCGGCGACGGCGGCGAGGAAACGCGGAACGCTCCAAGCGATGAAGAAGAAGGTGCCTAAAATCGCGCAACGGTCGAGAATTCCTTGCATTGCGAACGATTCGAGAACGACGCGCGCCAAGGCGTCGCCGGATTCGAACATCTCTTCGTGATAACAAACGCGAAGCGCCGCGACGACGCAAAGGACGATCGCGACGATTCGCGGCCAACGAAGAAGGCGGGAAACGCGAAGCTCTTCCGACGTCGCGTCGCGAAGTCGACCGGGGAACGCGGAAACGCGCCAAGCGTTGGCGAACGGGCGTCCCCAAGCGGGAAAGAGCGCGTAACCGATCGCGATAGCGGCGATCAGAAACGCAAGTAAAACAACGGTTTCGAACATATTCGTAACCGGCGCCCAACCGGTGATATAGGCGCGAATCGCTCCGCCGAGGAACGCGACGGCGCAAGAGAGCGCGAGAAAAACGAAACCGACGACGAAGAAGAAGCGTTCTTCAAACGGCGTCGCGTCGAGTTGAGCGGACGCGGTAAACGATTGCGAAGGAATAGGTTGAACGCGAGACGTCGATCGGCGTCGCAAACGAACGAGCGTTTGGCGACAATATGAAACGGCAAGCGCGACGACGGCGAGTAAACAGGCGACCCAGTTCCAGTAGAACGGATTCAAACGATTGTAAAGGAACTCGGCGTCGAGCGCGTTCGGCGCCGGATAGGCCGTTTTCGCAAGAAACGAGGTTCTAAGTCGTTCGTCGACAACTTCTTCCGACGCAAGCGCGATTCGGAACGGTTCGGAACGTTCGGCGAGAGCGCGGAGTTCGGCGGCAAAACGGGCGAGGGCCGCGTTGAAACGCTCGGCGCGATTTGGGGCGGAGACGTCGCGATAAGCCGCCGCCGCTTCAAGGAACGCCTCCGCCGCGGGACGTTCGTAAACGCTTAAATCGAGCGTTTTGCGGAGCGCTTTGTCAAACGTCGCGAAAGGCGAAATCGTTTGTTCGTCGAGCGTCGGCGCCGTTTCATGTTTGCGACGCGGTGTCGTGGATTGTTTCGGCGTTTCCGCAAGTTGTTGTAATTCCGGGTTTAACGACGGATCGACAAAACGAGCGAACAAGGAATCCGGCGCCCAAAGGAGCGTTTGCAACGGAATCCAAGGCGACTCTTGGCTTTCGTTCAAACGGAATTCGCGTCGCCGAACGACCGGAACGACGTCGAGCGTTTTCGGAAGTTCCGACGTCGTCGAGAGATACGCGAGTTCCAATAAATCGGCGATTTCGCTCAACGCGTCGACGCATTTAAGGAGTTCGCGGCGATATTCGTCGGAAAACGTTCCGGCGGCGAAGATTACGTCGCGATGATCGCGCAAGTCGTCAAGCGCGTCGGCGACGGCGACGGTCAGCGTTTCGAAACGTTCGCCGTTGGCGGGCGTCGGCGTCGCGACATTTTGCATTTCAAGTAAATAAAAGGCTTTAGCGAGTTTTAACGCTTCGACTTCGCGGCCGTTCTGCGAAAATTTTTCCGTTTGACGGAGTAAAAAATCGCCGTCCGCAAAGGGCGATTCGCTCCGCAAGTCTTTGTCGGTCGTCGAGATAAGGCGTTCGAGGTTGCGCGTCGCGGCGTCGAGTTTCGCGAGCGGACTCGCGCTTGCCGACATGCCCGAATGCGGCGAACCGCTCGACGGCGCTCCGTATAAAACCCTTTGTAAATAACGACTTGGACGCGTCGACGGCGATTGCGTCGGGACGAACGAAACGGAGCGGAAAAGACTCAAACGGCGTTCGGCGTCGGCGAGCGCTTTCGCGATTTCGGGCGAATTTTGACCGGACGTCGCGCGAAAAGTTTCGACGACGCCGCGGCCCGATTTTTCGTCGAGACGCTCGAAATCCTCGGGAGCAAGACGCGAAAAACGACTCGCGATTTCAAGGGAAGTACGATCGAAAACTCCTTGCGAAACCTCGGCTTGCGCGTCGACGATAAAGGGAACGTAATCCCAAATTTCCGGTTCGACGATCCAAGAAAAGAGGAGTTCCGGCGCTTCAAAACGTCGCGTTCCATTGGGAAACGTCGCTCGAATTTTCGCGGCGATTTCGCGTTGACGTTCGACGACCTCGGCGCTAATTTCTTGGAACGCGGCGGTTCTTTCGGCGCGTTTTTCCGGCGCGACTTCTTTAAGGACTTCTTCTAACTCCGGAAAATTCAACGGTTTGCCGCTTTCGAGTCGCGTTAGCGTTTCTTCCGGAACGGTGAAAATCGGCGTCGCGCTTCCGCAAACGTCGCGGACGAGAATTTCGGCGAAGGTGTTAAGCGGTTGGCGGCGACCGTCGGCGAAAACGGGGAGAAGACGCCAAGTTTTCCAATCGATTTTTACGTTGGTCGCCGCGAAGTTTTGCGCCGCGTCGTTCGCGTTCGAGGGAGCGGAAACGGCAACTTCCGATTTCTTAACGGGTTGCGGTTCGCCGCCGTCTTGGCCGAACGCCGACGAGGCGAAAAACGTCGCGGTCAAGAAAACGAGCGTCGAGGCGAGCGTTCCGACTCCGGAAGTTCCGGCGGAAGAAGCGGTTGCGTTAGAATTATTCATTGTCGCGCTCTTCGGGGATTTGCGGTAAATTAAAAACGCCGTTCCTAAAACGATCAGGAGCGAACCGAGGTATTTAAGGCCGCGCCCGGGGTCGTCGTTGAGCGTAATTGTCGTTCGATAAAGGGTTTCGCGCGGCTTCGTTTCGCCGGGAAGGAGACGGCCGTCGACGACTTGCTCAAACTCCGGATCGCCCGGGCGGTAAGGGCCGTTAAACGAATCTTGGTAAGCCCAAAAAACGCGACCGGAACCGGGAGAGCGCAGAACGCCCGGACGATTCATTTGGATCAGCGCGTCGTCTTCCGGATTTGGGCGAGCGCGGCGGCTTGTTCTTCCGCGCTAAGTCCTTGCGGGAGAACGCGAACTAAACTCGAAAAGGACGCGGCGGTCGTTGAGCCGGGCTCGTAAACCGGGGTGAATTTTTTGACGAAAAGCGCGACTCCGAGATCGAGTTCGCGGTCGGTCAAGCGAATCGTCGCGGCGCGCTTCGACGAAACGACGCGTTTGGTCAAATACTTAACTTGTTCTTCCGAAACGCTTTCAAGCGGAATCGTTCGGATCCAAAACGTTTCGACCGCGTCGTCGAGCGTAACGCGAACTTTGGCGGTTCCGTAAAATTCGTTCGCCTTTTCTTGCTCGAACGCTCCCGGCGTAAAACGATAGCCCAACTCGGTTTGCAGACCGACTTTTTCGAGCGAAAAGGCCGTCGGCGCCGTCGAATCGGTCGGAGTCGCGACGTCGGTTAACGCGATTTGGGAAACGGCGATATTTTGAAGCGCCGCGTCGAGCGTCTTCGTTTCGAGTCGGCCCGTTTGGAATTCGTTTAAACCGTTGTTATAACGGTAGTAAAGCGCGCCGTCCGGCGTTTGCGCCAACTCGAGTTTCGGCTTGGAAAGAGCCGGATTCCAAGGGCGACCGTATTCGGAGTCGGCGCCTTCGAAGCGGTCGAGCCAAAGAGCGCCGAAAACGCGCCCGTTTTCCGGATAACGGTTTCGCTCGGCGAGTTCCGAATAGAGCGTCGCTTCGCACTTATCCCCTTGCGGCGATTCGAGTTGGATTAACGCCGTCCAGCCTTGCAACTCGTCGACGTTCGAAACGAGCGTCGGCGACGTCTCGAAACCGACGATTCGCCAACCGGTTTCGCCCAAGCGCGACGCGGCGTCAAGCCGGTCGAGTTCGGTTAAGCGCGAAGTCGTGTCGCTCAACATTTTTTCGAGCGCTTCGCAAAACTCTTTCGAGTTCGCCGACGCGCTTTCGAGCTGCGCCCAAGCCGACGCAAGGTAGTTAAGGAGGCGACGTTGCGAATACTTTTGGCGCGCTTCGACGAGCGCCGGATTATCGGCGGCGACCGCGTTTTGGGGCTCGGCGGAGGCGGCGAGGAGTTCGTTCGTCGAGCGGAGGAGTTCGCTAAGTTCGGCGGCGTTACGCTCTAAGTCTTCGCGTTTAACGGTTTGAAGCGGCTTGAGTTCGGATGCGTTATCCGGCGTCGCGTCTTCTCGTTTGCGTTCTAAATTGAGTCGACGTTCGATTTCCGTTCGTTGCGTTTCAAGGGACGCGCGTTGTTCGTCGGTCGAGCCGGAATACGCGAGGGGCGCCAAGTCGGTTAGACGAATTTGGAAGCGTTCTCCGTCGACCGCAAGAACGACGACGTCGTTTTGGTTAACGTTTTGCGCCGAAACGCTTTCCGACGCGCCGTTTGCGGTCGTATTTTCGGCGGTCGGCGCGTTTTGGGTCGGGACGGTTTTTAAGAGCGCGGCGGCTTCCGCGTTCGAGTCGGCCAACATATAAACGACGCGGACGCCTTCGGTTAGCGTTTTTCGAACGGCTCGGCGAGAGACGGAAAGCGCGTCGGTCGGCGGCGTCGCGTCGTTCGGGAACGCGAGCTCGAGTTTTTCAACGACGCTTTTACCGTCCGGTTTTTTGAGCGTCAAGGTCGCGGCGAGCGGTTCGACCGGCGCGAAGTCGTAAATCGTCGCGTAATCGAGTACTTCGATTTTGAGCCCGTCCTTATCGTAAAGCGTTCCCGGTTTTTGAGTTCGGGAAACGTTCGCCGCGAGAAACGCCGCTTTTTGACTCCAACGCGCGGCGCCTTGGGCCAGGTCTTTGAAGAAAGAACCTTCGCTCATTTTCGCGAGAAGCGGTTCCGAAACGTTGTTTTTCCAAGATTGGTAACTCGCGCAGTCGCGCCAGTTAAGGGGGCCTCCGGAAAAAGGAATATCCAACTTGGCCGGTTGCGCGTCGGCCGGCGACGTCAAGTCGACGAGTTCGACGTCGAAGAGACGGGCGCTTGCGTCGATCGCTTTTTCGACGGCGGTTCCTTCCGGAATCGTCATTCGGGCCTGCGTTCCGAAAAGCGCGGTCGCCAGACAACCGACGAGTAAGACGAGGATTCCTAAGTGCGCTAAATAAAAGGGAATAAGTTGTTTTGCGACGGCGATTTTGGTTTTGCGCGGCTCCGAGGTCGCGCCGTCGGTTGCGTCGACCGGAACGCGACGAATAAAGGCCGGAATACGAACGAGCGCCGAACAAAGAACGTTCAAACCGAGCGCTCCGATTAAGACGTAAAACCAGTTCGACGCGTAAATTACGCGCTGCGCGACCGGCGTTCCCATCTCGCGTTCGACGAACGTCGCCCAACCCATCGCGAGCGCCGCCGCAGTCATCAGCGCCGCGCCCAAAAGCGTCGAACCGCAAAACTTTAGCGTTCGACGAAAAATTTGCGTTTTGTTATTCATTCTAGCGCCTTTTGGAAATCTTTAACGTATCGCAACCATTTTGGTTGTCTTTCGAGCGATTAACGTTTTACGGTTGGAGTTGGAAGGAAAAGCCGGGCTCGAAGGAGGATTTTCGACGCGGCAAAACAGAAAAAACGGCGCCGCGTTCGACTCGACGCGGTCTAACGCTTAACTTTTGCGTCGACAAGGTTAAGCGTCAAACAAACGGGCGAGCGTCGCGCGGAAACGAACGGCGATATCGACGCTCAAACGATAAAATGAAGGACGACCCCGACCAAAATAAGGAAAAAGAAGAGCCAACCGGCGATTTTCGCGGCGCGAACGGCTATGAATCGCGGACTTTCGGCGCGCGTCGCGGCGTAAACGACCGAAAAGGCCAACGCGAGCGGAACCGCTAGCCAAATTTGTTGGAAGTTCAACAATCCTAAGAGGATAGAGCGTTCCATCGGCGCGAATTATCTTTCTTCGTTAAATATTTTAAACGGGGACGCAATGTAAAATAAAACGAAACGGAACGCCGCGTCGACGGAGCGGTCAAGCCAAGTAACGCGACGTTCGCAAGTCGTTTGTTTTTTAGTTTTTCGGACGGATAACTTCGAAGTCGACGTAAGGTCGCAACGCCTTCGGGACGACGATGGAGCCGTCTTCTTGTTGGTACATTTCCATCACCGCGAGGAGAGCGCGGCTGATCGCGACCGCGGTGCCGTTGAGCGTGTGAACGAAATTCGTTCCCTTTTCGCCCTTGACGCGGTAACGAGCGTTCAGGCGGCGCGCTTGGTAGTCGGTGCAGTTCGACGTGCTGGTAACTTCGCCGTAACCGCCGCGACCAGGCATCCAGGCCTCGAGGTCGTACTTACGGTAGGCCGGGCCGCCGAGGTCGCCGGTCGCGGTGTCGACGACGCGATACGGGATTTCGAGCCCGTCGAAAATGTCGCGTTCGAGTTGCAAAAGCTCTTGGTGCAACGCTTCGCTTTGTTCCGGGAGGCAGAAGGCGAACATTTCGACCTTCGAGAATTGGTGAACGCGGTACAAACCGCGCGACGCTCGACCGGCCGCGCCCGCTTCGGTGCGGAAGCAGTGGCTGATACCGCAAAGGCGCATCGGGAGTTGCTCCGCGTCGACCGTTTGGTTCGCGAGGAGACCGCCGAGGGTGATTTCCGCCGTCGCGATGAGGCTAAGGTCGCTGTTTTCAATCGAGTAGATTTGCGTTTCGTTGCCGCGCGGGATGTAACCGGTGCCTTGCAGAACGTCGTTTTTCGCCAAGTCCGGCGTCGTCGTCGGAGTGAAACCGGCGCGAACGAGTTTGCTCAGGGCGTATTGTTCGAGCGCGAGTTCGAGGAGAACCGCTTCGTTTTTGAGGAAATAGAACCCGGCGCCGGCGACGCGCGCTCCGCCTTCGAAGTCGATTAAGTCGAGTTTTTCGGCGAGTTCGACGTGATCGAGCGGTTTGAAGCCTTCCGGCCAAGTCGGGAGGGGCGTTTTGCCGTACGCAACGGCGAGGTTCGAGCCGTCGTCGTCGCCGACGGGAGCGTCCGGGTGCGCCATATTCGGAATGCCGCGTTGGATTTGGTCGAGTTCCTTTTCGAGCGCGTCGAGCGTTTGGCGGACGCCGGCGATTTTTTCGCGAATCGCGCGCCCTTCCTCCATTTTCGCCGCTTTTTCTTCCGGCGTTTTGCATTTGCCGATCGACTTCGAGACGGCGTTCGACTCTTGGTTCAACGCTTCGACTTCGCGCTGTTGTTCGCGACGCGCCGTTTCAAGTTCGACGAATCGGTCGACGTCGGCGGGAACGTTGCGGTTTTGGCAGTTGAGTTTGACGGCTTCGACATTCTCCAAGATGAATTTGCGATCGAGCATAACGCGGATTCCTGTTTGAGCGAACGAGGTTGGCGGCGACGCGGGAACGTCCCGCTTTTTCCGAAACGACCGAAACGACGTCGGCGCGTTTCGGTTTTTGTCTCTATTATACTCGTTTCGGCGAAGATGAAAAGAGCGGTCGCGCCCGTTTGCGCCGTTTATTCCCGTTATTCTCGACGTTCGCTCGACCGACAAGGCGCAGAACGCGATAAAATAGGTAAGATGCGGGAGGCGCGGAGATTGAGCGACGGCGTTGGGCGGGCGTCGGGCGGGGATTCGACTCTACTTGGCGCCGACGAGGCGTTCCCAGCGAGCGCGGCGGTTCGGGTCGCTTGCGTCGGAACGCGTCAACCAAAGGGTTCGGAGCATTTTGCGAGCTTGATCGCGTCGGTCGGTGCGAACGTAAATTTCGACGACGCGTTCTTTAGCGTCCCACCAAGCGGGCGAGCCGGCGGGGACGAGGTCGGCGGCGTCGCTCCAATAACGAATCGCTTGCTCGAGCGCTTTCGGTTCGCTTTGCGCGGTCAAAATTTCGGCGATACCGAGCGTCGCGGCGAGATTTTTCGGGTTTTGACGGCGAATTTGCGCGAAAAGCGCGAGCGACTCCTGCGTTTTTCCGACGAGGCGAAGCGCGCGGGCTCGAACGAGCGACCGTTTAAGTTGCGCGTCTTTGCCTTCTTGCGCGTTTTGCCTATTTTGACTCGGCTTTTGCGCGTCGAGCGAAACAAGGGCTGCGTTTCCGATTTTGATTTGCGTTTCGCGCGGCGTTTTTTCGGCGAAAATTAAGAGACGTTCGAGCGTTTCGAGCCCGGCGCTTTGCGTCGCTTGTTCGAGATTGGCGAGGTCGCGAAGGACGGCGTCGGTTTGTCCGGCGTCGAGGCGGAGCGCGAGCCGTTTCGCTTGAACGTCGGCTCGAAGCGCGGCGCGTTCGGGCGCGGCGTCGACGAGGGCGGCGTCCCAACGGTCGAGAAGCGTTTTGAGGGCGGCGGTAAGTTCCGCGTCGGCGGCGATTTGCGACGGTCGCGGAAGGTCGAAAAGGAGCGTCAAAACGGCGTCGTCGGTCGCGGTCGAATTTTCCGCCGTCAAACGTCGCGCGGTTTCCCTAACTTGAACGGCGAGCGGCGTTTCGGCGGTCGAATCCGGCGAATCCGGCGACGAAGCGGCGGTCGTTTTCGCGAGGAGTCGCGACGCGGCGTCAATAAAGACGGCGGCTTGTCGCTTCTCGCCGTCGGGCGAATCGGCGTTAACGGCGGCGAATCGAGCGTTTGCGAGCGCGGCGGCGAGCGCGAGCGTTTCCGAGAAAGCGGAATCGTCGGGCGAAACCGCGTCGACGTAAAACGCCGCGTCGTCGAGTTTTCCGGCGGCGATCGCGAGCCGGGCCGACTCGTTGGCGAACGCGCCGCGATTCTCCGCCGTCGGGAAGAGCGTCAAATAGTCGCGACGAAGCGCCGCGACGTCGTTTGAAGCGGTCGCGCCGTTTGCGGAAATCGCGTCGTTTTCGCCGGTTAGCGCGGCGTTTTTCGGCTCTTGCGCCCGTTGAATCGCCAAGAGGAAGAGACGCGCCGCTAGTTCGTCGTCGGGGCGCGACCGGGCCGCCGCTTCAAAACGTCGCGCGGCTTCAAGTCGCCAAAAGTCGGCGTCGTTCGAGGAAAGTTTATTCGACTCGAACAGCTTGTCGCGCAATATTTTATCGACGATTCCGGCGGCGGTCGCGGCGAGACGAAACGCGTCGGCGTCCGCCCCGGCGGCTTGCGCTTCCGCGCTCGCTCGGTCGTATTCGGCGAGCGCGCCCTCCCAATCGTCGGCGCGAAATCGTTCTTCCGCAACGGCTTCCGTCGTTCGCCAATCGGCGGACGCGACGCTGGTTTCGCGAAGAAGCAAGGAAGCGCGGGCCCGCCAAAAGCTCGTCGGCAACCGGTCGGCGGCGGCTCGAGCGGCGGCGAGCGCGTCTTGCGGCGAAATTTCCGGGACGACGGAAGTCGTTTTTTCGGAATCGTTTGCGGCTGCGTCGGACGACGAGGCGTTTTCCGACGTTTCCGACGCGGCGAGCGCGGACGCGGCGTTCAAAAACGCGGCGACTCGCGCGAAATCGCGGTCGGCGAAAACGTCGAAAAAGCGGTCGGCAAAGCGCGCCGGGCCGGTCGGCGTCGGACGGTTCAGGAGATCGACGTCGGTCGACGCAAGTTTCGCGGCGTCAAAGGGTTTCGATTCGAGCGAAAGGAGACGGATTTCCTCCGCGACGAGCGCGACGGCGAGTTCTTGCGGCGCGGCGTCGTCGGCGTTCGGCGCTTTCGCCGCGTCGTTAAGCGTTTGTTCGATCAAGCGTTCCGTCGTTTTTGCGTCGCCTTGTCGCCGCGCCGTTTCGACGAGAAGAAGGCGGGCGAAGAAATAATCGGCGGCGTCGCGTCGCTTATCGGCGTCGGCGCAAAGGGCTTTCGCGGCTTGCGTCGCTTGACGGTAAAGTTTTGCGGCGTCGGCGCTTGCGGCGGCGCGAGAGAGAAGAGCTTTCGCGCTCCAATAAACGAAAAAACGGCTTCGTTCCGGCGGAAGGCGGCGAACGAGCGCGCTCGACGTTTCAAACGCGGCGATTAGGAACGGCGAGTCGGCGACGGCGGAAGTCGCGTTTGATACGGCGGTTGCGTCGGACGCCGTTTCGGTTGACGTCGCGTCGTTCGATTCGACGTCGAGAACGCCGAGTTCGTAAAAGGCGCGAACGAGCGCGGCGGCGTATTCGAGCGCGGCGTCGGCGTTCGATTCGGCTCCTAAAAGGGCCTCGAAGTCGAGCGGTTGCAACGGGTTCACGTCGGCGGCGAAACCGGGTTCGACGGCGGCGCGAACGGCGGCGATTCGAGCCGAGACGGCGGCGCGGTCGTCGGCGGTTAAAAGACGGCTCGACTCGACGGCGGCTCGAACCGCGACGCTTCCGAATTGAAAACGTTGAACTTGCGACGCGTCGGCGAGACCGGTTTCGAGGCGGGCGAGTTCGGCGTCGGCTTGCGCGACGAGACGTCGGGAAACGAGCGCGTCGACGAAGCGGAGATCGGCGTTAAACTCGTCGAAACTCGGCGGCGTCCAAACGGCGCGCGGCGGTTCGCCGGCGTTCGTCGTTGAAATGAAACGCGTTGCGTCGGCGTCGGGGAGACCGCCGAGCGCCGCGCAAAGGAGGGCGAGTCGAAAAGAAGAGCGGGAGGGCGTTCGAAGCGACGGAAGGTTCATTAGACGACTCGTAAAACGTTTAAAGGAACAAATTGGGAAGAAACTCGGTTGTTGCGACAACGGTTAGCGGGTCAACGTTTCGGGGTTGGCGGCGAACTGAATTTTACTCAAACCGACGCGTCGGGCTCGGTCGTAAACGTCGAGAACGCTCTCGATCGCGACGCCGCGTTCCGGGTCGAGGACAACCGGAACGGTCGGGTCGATTTCTTGGAGCGCGGCGAGCGTTTCTTCGACCGCCGCCAACGACTCGACGCGGGTTCCGTTAATTGTCCAAGTCGTTTTAGCGTCGGGAGTTGCGGCGACGCGCACCGTTATTTTGCCGAGATCGCGTTCTTCCTGTTCGAGCGGAGCGTCGACGGCGCCGACGGCGGAAAGTTTCGTCGGAAGAAGTTTTTCCGGCTCCTTAAAATCGGAGGTGAAAACAAAGAAGATTAATAGGAGGAAGATAACGTCGATCATCGACGTTAAGTTTAACTCCAAAGCGGCGTTGCGCGTTTTAGTCGTCGGCGTTTTCATCGAGTTTCCTTAAACGAGCGGAGAGCGGTTGAAACGGCGGGGCGGTTGCGGGGCGACGGGCGGCGGTTAATTGACGGTCGTTTTTAAGTCTTGCGACGCCGACGTTTGGCGCGCTTCCGCGTCGTCGAGCAAATCGACTTCGACGAGGGTCGCGTTGCGCCAAGCGCCGCGATAAAACCGGACGGCGAAAAGGGTTCCGGCGCTAAAGACGTAAAGCGTCATCAGCGACCAACACCAGTAAACGCCGCGACCGAAACCGAAAACGCCGACGAACGCCGCGACGACGATCGGAACGAAAACGACTAACGTCGCCTTCATAATGAAGTTAGCGTCGCCCGCGCCGCGCAGCGCCGACGCGAAAATAACGTTCAACGCGTCGGCCAGCAGGTAAACGGCGACAAAGCGTAAAACGTTCGCGGCGGTTTCGCGAATCGGCTCGAACTCGGCGGGGTTTTTCATCGCGTAAAAGTCGAGGAAAAAATGCGGCGCGACGACAAAAGCGACCGTTAAAACGCCGATAAAAGGCGTCGCCAGCGCGAGGGACGTTTGCGTCGCCCGCGCCGCTAAGTTCGGAAGTCCCGCGCCGACTTGGTTTCCGACGAGCGTCGTTACCGCGACGCCGATGCCGACGATCGGCATAAACGCTAAAAAGTCGAGGTTGAACGCGATCGCCGTCGCCGCGCTCGCCGTCTCGCCGCAAACGCCGATCAACAAGATAAACATCGTGTAACACCAGTTTTCGCCGGTCGTTTGAGCCGAACTTCGCGCGCCGAAACGGAAGAGTCGAGCGAACTCCGAACGGTCGAAACGGCAGCCGCCGCGAACGTTGTAACGTCCGTCGCGGTCGCGTTTTAACATCGTTGCAAGGAGAATGAAAAACTTCGTCCAAATCGAAATCGACGTCGCGATCGCGGCCCCGGCGATTCCCCAAGCGCAGTAACCGGCGACGCCGAAAATGAGGAGATAGTCGAGGAGTATATTCAGCGCGACGGAGATTAACCCGGCGACCATCACCGTCTTCATTTCGCGTCGTCCGCTAAAAAACGCCGCCAACGATTCGCTCGCGATCAACGCCGGAGCGCCCAACGCAAAATAAAACCAATAAACGGTTTCGAAACGAACGATTTCCGGCGAATGACCGAACGCGGCGAAAAGCGCCTCGACGAGCGGCGTCGCGAGGACGAAAAGCGGCCCGAAAATCAACCCGACGAAGACGCCTTGCCAAACGACCGGGCCGATTCGCCGGTTTTGTTTCGCGCCGAAGTATTGAGCGACGAACGCGTTGACAAACGCCGCGATTCCGAACGGAAACGCCGACAATCCCCAATATAAACAGCCGGACGTAAACGACGCGCTCATCGCGTTTTTGTCCCACCAAGTAAGGAAAACGCGGTCGGCGAAGTTCATAATCGCGACGGAGCCGGAGGAGACGACGATCGGCGCGGCGAGCCAAAGGACTTCGCGACCGCCGCAGGGGCGGACGAACCATTCGCGCCAATATGTCGCCGAGAAAAACGCGACGAAGCGCCGCAACCAGCTTTTCGTCGCGAGTTCGAGATTCGTTTCGGTTGTTTCGGGCATTCGGGAAAACTTTCGTTAACGTTAATCTTTTAACGGCGCAGGTTGCGTCGCGGCGTTTTTATTTCAAATGAAGGAAAAGCGCGGCGGCGACGATCGCGGCGGTCTCGACGCGGTAAACTTGGGCGCCTAAGTCGAGCGGCTTCCAACCGGCTTCGACGGCGGACGAAACTTCGCCGTCGGAGAACCCGCCGACCGGGCCGATTAGGAGGAAAATGCTTTGCGGCGTTTTGTCGCCGAGCGAGCGAATCAGCTCCGGGAAACTTTGTTGACCGAAAAAGCCGTCCGAAATCGGATGCGCGACGACGCGTAAAACGTCGGCGTCGGGGCCGATTTCGTCGAAAAGATCGGTCGCGCCGAAGCGAACGCGGAGTTTTTCGGCGGCGTCGGAGAGCCCGAGGTCGTCGGCGCAAGTCTCGGAGGAGAGCGACTTTCCGGCGCGGCGCGCTTCGATCAACTCGACGAGCGCCGGGAGTTCCGACGACGCGACGGACGGGAGAACTTCGAGCAACCGAAGGCGCCCGCATTGCTTCGACGCTTCGAGAACTTGGCGTTCGAGGCGTTCGCGGACGTTCGCGTCGAATTTGACGTCGGCGCGTTCGGCGTCGAGCGGAATGAAGCGGCGAACCCCGAGTTCGGTCAGCTTTTCGAGCGCCCATTTTTGCCGGTCGCCCTTGGGAAGCGCGACGACCGCCGTCAGCGCGACGTCCGGTTCGCGGGAGTCTTCGCGGGTTTCTAAGACGGAAAGCTCGACCCGTTCTTTCGCGATCGAGGTAATTTCGCAGCGATATTCTTTGCCGGTTCCGTCGAAGAGCGTCGCTTCGTCGCCGATTTTTTGGCGCAACACTTTCGTCAGGTGGCGCGCTTCGGAGCCGGTCAAAACGGCGACGCCGTCGGCTAAGGCGCGACGTTCGCTCGGGTCGATATAAAAAAGGTCGCTCATTATCGTTCGCTTTCTAAGAACGGCCGGTCGGGGCGCGGCGTTCGAATGAAAATAAGGAGGAAATGGGAAGGTTAGGCGATTGCGTCGACGTTAAAATAGGAAAAACGCGAAGTCGGGGCAAGCGCGTTTAACGAGTTCGACGACGAGAACGCGTCGCGGCAGGGCGCCGAACGTCGGACGAACGCGCTCGTTTCCTTATTATATCCGATTTCGCAATTTTTTTAACGCCCCCGTCGATTTTGCGTCGTTTCGAACGGAACGCGAAAAACGGGCGAACCGGGGGGAATAGGCGATTGGGCGAAGATAAACGGTTGGGCCGACCTTCGAGCGGTCAATAACTCGCGCGGAACCGAACGATCCCGACGGCGTTCGGCGTGTAACGTCGGCTGAATTCGGGGCCGCCGTCGATCGTTTGAATCGTTAGTTCGCGGGCTATCGCGACGCCGCCTTCGAGCGCCCAGTCGACGTCGCGCCCGCTTTTCGTTTCGATTCCGGCGAAAATTCGGAAGTCGAAGTAACGGACGCGCGCTTGTCGTCCGGCCCAAACCGCGTCGCGGCGGAGCGTTTCGAGTTCGGCGTCGACGGTCGGCGTCGCGAACGGGCGCGATTTAAGCTCGTTAGTCGAGATCGTTTCGAACGCCCAAATGTTGCCGCCGACTTCGCCCGCGATGTAAATCCAGTGCGGCGAAGCGTTTATGTTTTTGTCGACAACGCCCAAATCGACGCGCTTGGCGATTTTCGGATAAGGAATCATCGCTTCTAAATAGAAGTCGTCGCGCGGTTTCCAAACGAGGCCGCCTACCGGAATCGTCTTCCAATTCTCCGCCGCGTTGTTGTGATAAAGTCCGAAAAGAAGGTTCGTTCGCGGATTGATTTTCCAAGCGGCGGCCGCGTAACCGTTGAAAAACCAAGCGTCCGACGCGCTCGAATGATAATCGGTGTTGTAAAAGGCGTTAACGTTAACGTTAATCAACAGCCGCTCGTTAATCGGAACGTAATATTGAAACGCCAGCCCTTGCGAAAAGAGGGAGATTTTGTCGTCGAACGGCGTCGGAAGGTCTTCCGGCGTCTCGATTTGCGTCCAAGCGAACGTCGGCGAGACGAGAAGCGGCGTTTGAACGGTCGGGAGCGGGAGACCGAGCGTTACGTCGGCGCGCGTTTCGAGCAAACCGCAACGGAGGGCGCCGGTATTGGCGGCGTTCGACGCTTCGAAACCGACGCTTTGGAAGAGGGAATTGCGACCTTCGCGAATCGACGTCGTCGCCCAACTCGACGGATTGCGCGAAAAATAAGGGTCGAGCTTAACCGATTCGACTTCGCGGGTTAACGACTTGGTCGGGCCCGGGAAAAGCGCGGCTTCGGACTCGGGCGCCGGAAAAAGATTCGGGGCGGCTTCCGACGTTAAGGCGGGCGCGGAAAGGAGTCCGAAACGCGTCGCTTTGGTCTCCGGGATTTCGAAAATTTGGACGTTTCCGCTTGTCGTCGCGTCGGGAAGGCGGAACGGCGGGGAACCGCCGCCGAGTCGGAACGGTGAAGCGTCCGGGTCGATTTGAAACGGAGACGACGCGGCGTCGAATAGCGCGTCGTCGAACGAAAACGACGGCGAAGCGGGAAGCGCCGCGGCGTTGGATTCGTAATCGGTCGGGGGAATGGAGACGGCGTCGACGAAATCCGCGGGATAACGCTCGTAGGGCGCCGCCGTCGCGTTTTCAAGAACCGCCGGCGGAACGGGCGCTTGGGACGCTCCTAACGCTTCCGAGGACGCGATTCCGCTAAGACCGGCGAAAAAAAGGACGGTCGAAAGGGAAGTCGAGCGCGACGGAAAACGGAACGGATACACGATTCGAAAAAAAGGTCGTAAACGTTGTGAAGGAAAAGGAAAAAAGGAACGCTCGCGACGGCGGCGACGGCGTTTTATACTCGTCGAACGCGAATAAAAAACCGAATTTTTTACGTCGGCGACGAAACGAAAAAAAGCCGCGCGACGGCGGAGAACGCTCGCGCCGCCGCGCCGATTAAAACTTAAAGCCGGTTTTCAAGTAAACGGAGTCTTTCGGCTGATACCAAACGCCTTGTTTCGAAACGAGTTCGCGACCGAACGCGCCGCCGACTTCGAAACCGCCCGTCAACTTCTCGCAAACGAACGACAAACCGATTCCGACGCGATAATCGTTGTAGTCGGTGTTGAAAGTTTTGCCGCGCTCTTCGATCAACCAACGTCCGCCGCCGATTTCGCCGCCGATATGAAACCACCAGTCGGTTTCGTTCAACTTGGTAAGGTAACGCGACCATCGCGGGTCGGGATAAACGAGGCGAACGACGTTTTGCTCGTTCGGACGCCAAATAATCCCGCCGCTCGGAACGATTTTGTACTCGATTCGATCGTAATAAATGAGACCGCCGGTCGCCTTCACTTGCTTGTCGACGTCGATCGGGAGCGCGCCCATCGCCCGTCCGCGGATGTAAAGCGCGTCGCCGTCGACCTTTTCGAACGACGCCGCGACGCCGACCGAGACTTCGATCTTCACCTCCAAGTCGCGCAGATTCGTCGCGAAGAGGGTGGTGAGCCCGGCGTCGAAGGTTGAATCGGGCATTTTAAACGGCGCGCTCGGAACGTCCGTCTGCGACCAATGGTTGTACTTAAAACTCGGCGCTAAAAGGAAATAACCGTTGTTGAAGCAGGTGCGTTCGCGCATCGTATCCCAAGGGAACGCGAAAAGAAGTCGCCCTTCGACTTCGTGCGTTCCGAGTCCGTCCGAATCGCCTTTCGGGATAAATAGGTACGACGCGGAAATGTCGTCGCGGTATTTGAATATTTTTTGAATCGTCGTCGCTTCCTCGTCGAGCGTCGGCGTAATCGGCGCGAAGGTCGGGTCGTCGCCGGTAACCGGGGGAAGAACGAAGGGCGTCGTCGAAGCGTAAACGGTCGACTCGCCGATTTTCGCCGCCGTCGTCGTCGGCGATTCGACCGGCGGCTGTTGCCCGCGCAAGACGACGGAAGCGCCGAGCGCGCCGGAGAAGGCTCCGTCGAAAACGCCGTCCGTCGGAGCGCCGAAAGACGACGACTCGTTAAGGAAAGCGAGGCGGGAAACGCGCGACGATTCGACGTCGGCGACTTGCCAAACGCCGTTTTCGGCGGTTCGACGCGCCCAACTCGGAACGCTCGTCGGAGCGAACGGCGTTTGAGCGACCGCTCCGTCGACTTCGAAAAATGCGCCGAAAAACGCGACGACGGCGACCGCGAACGCGGCGGTTCGTCGGGCTTTACTCGGTGTGTTGCGAAGCATAATCGACCTCGAAGGGAGCGGCGACCGGCGCGGCGGTCGGGCGGTAAAAATGGGGAAAGGCGAAACGTCGTCGTTATTTTAGGGCCGCTGGCAATTTCGCGTCGCGGCGGTATAATAACCGACGTCGGGGTATAACAAATTCGGCGCCGAGCGTCAAGAGCAAAAAACGGAAGGAAAATGGAAAGAAGGGGAACAAAACGAACGAACGCCGACGAAATCGCGCGTCAAACCGAAATCGCGGGCGCGCTTTGGTTGGAGACGGTCGGTTCGACGAACGATTGGGCGAAAGATTGGATTCGAGCGGCGAACGAGGCGACGGAAACGCCGTTTTGGGTCGGCGCGGAGCGTCAAACGGCGGGACGCGGGCGCGGCGAGCATATTTGGGCCGCTTGGGACGGCGCGGCGACCTTTTCGCTGATCGCTCGTTGGCGCGATTTTCGGCTGACTCGGCGCGAGAGCGCGGAACTTTCGCTCCGGGTCGCGGAAGCGGTCGCGGAGACGGCTCGGGACTTTGCGCCGAGCGCCGAAATCTGGGTGAAACCGCCGAACGACGTTTACGTTCGCGACCGGAAGTTGGCCGGAATTTTGATCGAGTCGCCGAACGCGGAGTTTGTCGTCGTCGGCGTCGGCGTCAACGTCGGGAATCGGTCGACCGAAGCGCCGCCGGAGTTGCGAGAGCGCGTCGTTTCGTTGGCGGAGTTGGTCGACGCGAACGTCGATAACGCCGAAAAAGCGGCGGCGAGCGCGTTCGACGTCGACTCGGTTCGGACGGCGGTCGCGATTCGCGTCGTTCGGCGAATAATGGGACGCGCCGTCGAGTAAAGCGGAGACGCAAAAAAGAAGCGCCGCGTCGACGCGAACGGTCGAGCGCGGCGCTTCTTTCGCCGTTAAGCGGTCGCTTCCGTTAAGAAAACGGAGCGAATTCGGGCGCGATTAGAGCGCGAGGCTTTGCGTTTGCAGGGCTTCGCAATAGTCGCGAGTCAAGCGCAACGCTTCGTCGAGGTAGTAATCGCGTTCGACGCCGGATTCGCCGTTGACGATTTCTTCCATCTTCTCGGTTTCCTCTTTGTTCGCGTCGAGTTTGTCGAGTTCCGCGAAGTATTTTTCGCGTTGAAGCGGCGGGGACTTGCGGAGTTTGCTTTCGCGGTAAAGCTCCATTTTTTCAATTTCGTCGCCGAAATCTTCCGATTCCGCGACGCGAGCGGCCGACTTTTTCGCGACCGATTCGACGACGCTCGGCGACGTCAGGTTGAACTTCGGATAGCGCGCCGGTTCGATTTTCGGGAAGGAGAGCGGATAGTCGAGGTCCGATTCCGCAATGTCTTCGAGAACGCTCGTGAACTGCGGAAGAACGACGTGCGACGGAACGCCCTGCAACTGCGGGGAAACGCCGCTCGGCAGGTAGAAACCTTGAATCGTTACCTTCATCGCGCCGAGG